>NZ_JBFUIQ010000052.1:0-26066 GCF_056401795.1 Peribacillus sp. P4_D6 | reverse complement strand
GGTCCAAGCGTTTCCCTGAGTTGAGCGCGCACTTCATTTCTAAGTGAAAGAACTTCTTGTAAATAAGATGGCTCTGCATGAACTGAATGTTCTTCAAGCTTTTGAATGATGGCAGCAAGCATATCTTTTGCATCGCCAACCAAACCTAACGTGGCTTTATAGTTCCGGTTAATGGCCTGCCAATCCGCATCGATCGCTATATGTTCTTGTGGCACCGGCACTTTCCAGTTGGATGTTTCATTCCCCCTAAACCTTACACCTACGCTAATCAATAAATCTGCATTTCTTAAAAACTCTTTTGTAGTTTCATATGCCGCAAAATGTCCGATGCATTGTTCATGGTTTTCTGGAATCGAACCTTTTCCTGACTGACTGGTTATTACCGCTGCACCAAGGATTTCCGCCAATTTTTGCAGCTCTTGCGAAGCATTGGCACTGATGACTCCACCACCGGCCCATATGACAGGACGGCTTGCGCTTACCATTTTTTGAACGGCTAGTTCAGGAATAATTGGCATTGAATTTGTTTCAGAGGGTGAAGTTCGTAGCCCTTCGAGTGAAAGGTCCTCTATGATCACCGATTGATAGTCAATTGGAATTTCCAATGTAACCGGACCCGTTGGTGCAGTTAAAGCTTCTTGGATTGCCTTCCTTACTACTGCTGCGGTTTGGTCAGGGTTTCTAAGCCTCACTGCATTTTTACAAGCTCCGCTCATCATTGAAAGCTGGTCTTTACACTCATGTATGTATCCTTTGCCTGTACCAAGATAAGATGATGCCACCTCACCTGTTAGATGAAGAAGGGGGACACCAGCTGCCCAAGCTTCCACTAGTGAACCAGCTGCATTTCCTGCCCCTGTTCCAGTACTGGTAATCACTACACCCAATTTCCCGGTGGCGCGTGCATATCCATCAGCCATATTTACGGCACCGCTCTCACCGCGTGAACAAATGAGTTTGATGCTCCCTTCCCTAAGAATTGCATCATAGATGGGCATATTGTGAATGCTGACAATCCCGAAAGCAGCTTCCACACCTGCTTGAACAAGCTCCTTTACGATGGAATCGGCGGTCGTAAACTCTATTTCTTCTTGTATTTTCATCGCGTTATCCTACCTTTTTCAGTAATATATTTATATTGCCTTTCCGATCGCTCCTGCCGTCTCAATCGTCGAACCCGCTACATAACTTGCTTTGTCTGAAGCTAGGAAAACAATGACACTGGCCACTTCTTCCGCTTCCCCTACGCGGCCGAGAGGGATATTCCGTTTTTTCGCTAGGTCCCCGTAATACTCTTCAGGGTCCATATCAGGCGCATTTTTCAACCTTCTTCGCTCCCATTGATCGGTCCGGATCAATCCAAGACTCACTGAATTCACCAATATATTGTCAAAGGCCAATTCCTGGGACAAGGTTTTGCTTAAATTAAGGAGGCCAGCCCTTGCTGCTGCAGTCGCTACCATATGACGTTCAGGTTCTTTGGCAAGCGTTGCATTAATATTAATGATCCGCCCTCCTCCCCTTTTCACTAAATGAGGATGCGAAGCACGAACGGCATATATGATGGCAAAAAACTTTAACTGAATCTGTTCTTCCCACTGCTCATCCGTTATGTCAAAAAAGTGACCCATCACGCTTTGACCGGCTGCATTCACCAAAATATCGATTCCGCCAAACCTCTCAGCGGTACCATTAATGAAAGAATCCACATCCGATTTTGAGGTGACATCACATGTTGATGCAAAAATATCTTCCTTTTCACCAAATGAGAGCAATTGACTTTGTGCACTTTTCATACGCTCAGCACTTCTGCCGCAAATAGCCACTTTCGCTCCTTCAGCTAAAAACATTTCTGCTGTTTTTAATCCCACTCCCGACGTGCCGCCCATAATGACAGCCACTTTTCCTTGCAATCCTAAATCCACTCTCTTCACTCCTTTTCAAAGCCATTTTCCTCAAATGCTGTCCTTTATCAACAAGAAGCTAACTACGCGAAAGAATCATGGGAGGAAATCAAACTCCTCCTCATTTCTTCGCCATGACAGAACCTTCTATATGAGAATCAACCCAGCCTGGATCGGGATCTCCTCCCATTGCTTTGCGCGCTTCAGGTTTCGGCGGCCCTGCAATCCCCCACTGATCCATTAAATGCGGAACCCGTTTCCATACACGTGCTCTCCACTCAGATTCATCTTCGATCGTTTCCAGATAACATGTATACTCCATTACAAAACCGCCTGGGTCTTGAAAATAACAGAAAATATTGTCCCCTGGCCCATGACGTCCAGGTCCCCAAAGTTCTGACAAGCCCGCTTTTCGGACATTGCTTATTCCTCGCATCAATTCATCCACGGAATCGACTTCGTATGCGATATGATTGACTGACGCATGCTCATCTTGATTGAAGGCGATGGAGTGATGCTTTCTGTTGCACCGGAGGAATGACATTTGATGCTCACTCCAATCAGTGACTTTAAAACCAAGAACATCCGTATAAAACTCAACGATCATATCTAAGTTCTTCGTGTTCATTACAACATGATTCAATTTCACTGGATCCACATTTTTCTTGCTCCAAATAGACGTTTGCACTTCCACCCAAGCCGAAAGTTCGATCACGCGGTTTTCCGGATCAATAAACCGCAGGCCATAACCGGCACCTGCTTCATCCAAATATCCAGGCGGTTCAATAATTCGAACGCCCTTCGATTGTAATATCCCTGCTGCACGGTCTACCGCATTTTTATCGACCATGCCAAAAGCTATATGGTGCAATCCTCGTTTTTCTCCCCTGTGAAGGCTAAGAATATGATGTTCYGGTCCAGCCCCCCGGAAATAAACCGTATTCTCCTCTTCCGGAACATCCACCCTATCCAGACCCCAAACCTTTTCATAAAACTCTGCTTGATCGTCGAAATTCGGAGTAATCATGCTTATATGCCGTAAATGAGTAATCCCAAGCATTTTTTTAACCTCCCATAATTTAGATTGCCCTTTTGATCATTCGCATTGGCCATATTTAACAATCTAATCGAAAAGGGCGCCTCATTAATTTTCATAATGCAGGTGCCCTTTCGGCTTAATGATCAATCTTTAATGATGGCTTCTCTTTCTTTAGAGCGTTGTTTACGCAGTTCTTCCAGTTCACTGCCTTCAGGATATGTCGGTAAGTTAGGCTTCACTGCCCCAAGCATCACTAGCATGCGCGCCTCTACATCCCCGTCATTCCTAATTCCCCGATAAACCCCTGGCGGGCTGCTTATGCAGTCTCTCGCACTTAATTTAATTTCATGCACTTCACTGTAGCTGTCCTCTTGAATTAATGCCGTGACTTCACCCTCAAGAATGAAAAACACTTCTTCAACATCGTCATGAAGGTGCAAAGGACCGATACATCCCGGAGGAAGCACCATCGTACTTAAAGTGAAATGTTCACCTGCAATTACATTCGTATCGTTATTGGCAGTGGCACCGCGTCCGATATATCTCATCTGTGCGCGTCTATAAGCGGGATCAATTTCTTCTTGGAACTTCAAGACATTCCAATCTAGAGTACGGTCTTTCAATCGGGCAACATATTTTTTTTCAAAATCCTTCACTGAAAAAGTTTCTTTTGTCATTTTAAAATTCCTCCCTTATTTGTTGTTTCTAAACCGAATTATGTTTCATAAGCAAAACATTGTTTTGTCTATGAATTAAGTCTAAAATGAAAACGCTTCATTGTCAATTAGTTTTTAGAATATTTAAAACTATTTTTATAATCCGAACGTTCAACACTATGGGATAAACCTGTAACGATTTGCTTTTCTTAACACAAAAAAGTGTGGATTCCCTAATGGGAGATCCACACTTTCGAAAGAGGTTATTCACTTATTAATCGATTTTAAATCGTTCAGACATCTTCGTGTTGATAAGGCTTAACCCCGCTGTATCCCATATAAACGGATAACTGACGAGAAACTTCCAACAGTTTCGGCAAGGCAATTTTATCGATGAAGTCCTCTTGATAAGCAGACTCTGTTGCCACGACATTCAAGGCAGCCAATACTTTCCCAGTCCTATCAAAGATCGGGGCGGCAACCGAACGGATGCCAGGGTGGAATTCCCCGCTTGTCATCGAATAACCATTTTGCCGAATCGAATCCAGCTGTTTTTGAAATTCACCAGGCGCGGTGAGTGTTTTGTCTGTATAAGGAGTAAGGTTCGATATTTTGAACATTTGCATGAGCAATTCTTTCGGTTGATATGCCAAAAGTAATTTTCCATTGGCCAAAGCATGTGCCGGCAGCCGCAAGCCTATGTTCACATTGACAGCGGATACACCTCTGATCGGGGCACTTCCAACATAAACAACTTCCTGTCCATCCAAAATGGAAAGATGGCAGGAGGCTCCGATTTCATCACGCAAGGTCTCCATATAAGGTTGGACAATTTCCTGGAATTTCAAGCTATTCAAATAGCTGAACCCCAATTCAAGAACTTTAGGAGTTAAACTATAACGTTTGGTATGTTCATCCTGAGACAAGTAACCAATATTTTGTAATGTGAATAATAAACGATATGGTACTGTTCTGCTTACTCCCAGTTGTTTCGCTATTTCTGAAAGAGACAAGCTCGGCTGCACTTCATTAAAGAGCTTAATGATTTCCAAGCCCCTAACCAATGAATTAGCACTATATTTCTCTTTCTCTTTTTCTTCGCTTGCCATTCAAGTATTCCCCCCGTTGTGAATAAATCTCATTTCCCCTGACTATAACCCGTTCAGTAAAGCTTTCTTCATACCTAGAAAGAAGAACTTGCAACATATATATCCATTTTTTTCTGATCGTTCTTTTGGTGAATGTTTATGATGCATACTTCAATGGTTGCCTATTTTCTTTTGCTTCCTTAACTAGAAAGGTACTTTGGCGCCAGTAGCGCGCACCGGCCTTTACTTTGCAAGTTCTTCCAATCATATTTCGATGATTGTAATCAATTCAGAAGTTTCCGTTTACTTTCTTTCATGCTAACAACAGCTGGTCTATGAGTCATATCAGATATACTCAATGCTTTCACCGCTTCCGGAAAACGGCTAGTAAAAGCCGGGAACTTTTAACCGAGCTGGTGTCTTCGAGCGCTATTCATTATCCCTATTCCTGTTAAAGAATCAGTACCGCAAATTGRCAACCATTACTACCTTACAATCCTTAACTCTTCATGTATAAATAGAATAGTGTTTATGTGTCAATTAAAGCATATTTACATATATAAAACTATTTGGAAGGCCCAGCATAATTGACGTTTCAATAGAAAAGCTCGTTGTTATATGACCAAATATAACCAATTACAGCAGTAAAAACAAATAAAGAATTTTCATACATCGGATATTCTCTGTCAAATCGCGAAATTTTCCGTATTAAGCATTTCATATACAAAACAATATAAATGAATTATAGATTTTCCTGATTTTAAATTCAATATCAACAAGTCAGAATTTTTAATAATTTGTAAATAATTTGTTTTTTGGACACAAAGAATCAGTATTACTTCCATTTAAAGTCCTGGTTGATAGAGCTCCCATCTACTCAATAGGATGAAACAAAGTTCGATTTATAACTGAAAGAGCTTATAATCTAAAAATATAAAATAGTCAAAATATTAAATTGACAATCAAATTATTTTAATTTATCGTTAAGAAAGTAAAACTTTGTTTTCCTTACAAAACACATCTGTTTCTTTTTTCTATCAAAATTTTAAAGAAAGGCGGGAAAAATCAAAACAAACTAGTACCTTTCTAAAGGGATAACTTTAAAACACTTATTCTCAAATGTAAGCGTTTTAAGGAATGTTAAAAAGCGATAGGGAGATGGTATTATGTTAAATGGGCAAAAAAGATGGTTGTATATTGCCGTACCAATTTTTTTCTTTTGGTTTTTCGGACAAATTGATAAGGTTGGCATTTCCATCATTCAAACAGATCCAGAATTCTTGCATGCACTCGGTATGACAGGTGCTGACAAAAATGCAAAGATCGGTCTTCTATCTTTTGTATTCACCATTGCTTATGGAGTTTCAAATCTTTTTTGGGGCTTCATCATTGATAAATTGGGTGCCCGAAAAACAGCCATCGCCGGTTTATTCGTTTGGACAATCACGATGATTATGTCAGGACTGGCAAATTCATATGAAATATTTTTAATTAGCAGGATCATTCTTGGTTTTGGTGAAGGGATGATGATTCCGGTTTCCGGAAAGCTCATTTCTAACTGGTTTAATAAACGCGAACTGGGGAGGGCCCAGGCATCTTGGCTTACCGGAAACTATTTAGGACCGGCAATGGGAGCCGTTGTTTTGGTGCTTGTGATATCTTTACTTCACTGGCAAGCAGCTTTCTTTATGCTTGCAGCTTTCAACTTATTTATAAATATCCCGATGTTCATCTTAATGACGAGGAATACACCAGAAGAACACCCCCGTATAAGTAAGGATGAATTGGCATTCATTCGCCAAACGGATGATGAAATAAAAGAAACCGCCCATACAGAAAATAAGAAAAGTTTCGCCCAAGATTATCGTTTCTGGATCGTTTGGTTTGGTATGCTCGTATGCTCCTTCTTATTTTTCGGAATCAGCATTTGGCTTCCTACATATCTCATTGAAGCAAAAGGGTTTGAAAAGGAAGGAATGTCGAGCATTACTTCACTTTCCTGGCTATTCGCTTTAGGATTTGTCTTGGCATGCGGTTTTCTGGCTGACAAAACCAGACGTCCAAGTTTGATGGCCACGATTCTATTTTCATTGACGGCTGTCTTTTTGACTGTAGCAGTCTTCATCCCCAACCCTATTTTGGCCGGACTATGTATGGGACTGGCAATGGGATGTCAAGGCGGTGTGTTCCACTTAAGCAATATGCTCATGGTAAAATACTCAACACCTGAAACGGCAGGACGAGCCGCAGGTCTAATTGGATTCACGAATATCATGGGCGGCTTTTCGAGCTATATCATGGGATGGCTTCGTGACTTGTCTGGCGGGGACTTCAGTTCATCGATCGCCATGCTGATTTTTACAGCCCTCTTAGGTTTGGCAGCTTATTTATTCTCGATTAAGAGAGAATCCGCAGAACTGCGCTTATCACCTATACATGTACAAAAGATACAAGCATGAAGTCCTTGTAAAATCAGTTTTATACCTCCAACCCTTGAATTATCAGGGGTTTTTCTTGTGCCGACTTAAAAGTAAGTCGAAATAACATCGCTCATTTTTTGGATTTCCCGATAAAATTCCCACCGGTTACTCCGAATCACTCCTTTATTTGTATAAATATGTCGATAGTTAAAATATTCAAAAAATGATATTTTTTTGAATGCCCATGTTATATTATTTATGGAAAAAAATACTTGTCAAGTAAGGTGAGTGTGTGAATATAGAAGTTTTAATTCTCCATTATATTCAGGAAAAACGTCAAAAACCTAACCATGCCAATGATTTATTGGACTATATTCAGAATGAATATGTAAACGGGAAGCTGTCAATCTTGCAATATAGAAGTCTCTGTCAGGACTTATATCTTCGAGGAGCCAAACAAACGTCTCCTGGATGAAGCTACACCCTTGTCACTAGATTAACTACTTCCAATTGTGGATGAATTTTGTTTCTGTTTTATTCCGCAACGACCAATCCATAAAAATACAGCCGGTCATTTCTCCCCCCCAGTATGTTCATAAATAAATAAAAGCCTCCGTGATCTGTCACCCCAAGACAGTTCACGGAGGTAAATGTTACTTAATCAGACATTGCAGAATTTCATTTTAATTAAATGAATATATCGAAAATTAAAACCAAACCGAATGCAACGAAGGAAAGTAATGTTTCCATCACTGTCCAAGTTTTGAAAGTTTCTTTAACGGTCAGTCCCATGTATTCTTTTACTAACCAGAAACCGGCGTCATTAACATGGGAGAACATGAGTGAGCCTGCTCCCGTGGCAATTACGAGCAATTCTAGATTTACACCCGTCATATTGGCAACGACCGGTGAAACGATCCCTGCTGCCGTGGTCAAAGCGACGGTTGCAGAACCTGTGGCAATTCGAATCAATCCGGCCACAAGGAATGCAAGAACGATCGGTGATAAAGAAATTTCTTCAGACATGGAAGCGATTGCAGTCCCTACACCACTATCAATTAAAATTTGCTTGAACCCTCCGCCAGCACCGATAATTAGAATTATGGATGCTAATGGCAATAAGCATTCTTCCGTCAACTTTTTAATTAGTGATTTGTCCATTCCCTGTCTGTAGCCCAAGAAATAGTAAGCTGCAAAACAGGAGATTAATAGGGCGATCACTGGACTTCCGATAAACAATAAGAATTTTTCAATCGAACCCGGTAGCGGCAGATAAGGCGCCACTACCGTTAAAACCATCAACAATACTGGCAAAAGGATGATGAAGAACGATACTCCAGTGCCGGGTAATCCACTTGACTTTGTTTCGATACGGATCAATTCCGGTTCTCCAACAGGAATAACCCGTTTATGAATCCATTTTGCGAATAGCGGTCCCGCAATTACAGCCGTCGGGAATGCGATGATCAAGGAGTACAGAAGTACCTGCCCCATGTTAGCATTATAAATTCCAATAGCTGTCATGGCTCCAGGATGCGGAGGCACCAGCCCATGTACGATCGATAAACCAGCAAGTACTGGAATGCCAATTAACAAGATGTTCACTTTGGTTGATTTACGAATGGAAATGACCAAAGGAAGCAATATTACTAAACCAACCTCGAAAAATACCGGAATGCCGATGATGAAACCAGATAAAAGCATGGCCCATGGCAGGTTTTTCACACCGAATTTATTAATGAAAAAGTCAGCAACCTGCATTCCAGCTCCAGAGTCGGACATCATCTTTCCTAGGATGGTCCCTAAGGCCAATATTCCAATAAGGTGCCCAAGGACCGCTCCGACACCCGTTTCATAAGCTCCAACGATCTTGTCCATTGGCAGTCCGGAAAAAATCGCTAAAAATAAACTGGCAACAGTCAGGCTGATGAACGCATGCCATTTCCACAATGATACCCCCAAAATGACGATTACGATTGCTATCAGCGTGATTCCTAATAAATATAGTTCCATATATTCTCCCCATTCCCAAGAAATCGCTTACATTCAAACCAATACAATAAATGGGATTATTGTACCGGCTCGTTATATGTCACAATGTAGTTCTGTTTAGCCGTGTTGTAATATCCTTCACTGTATTCCGTAACATTTCCGTCCCCATCACTGGAAATCCTAATCCTCTTTAGTACTGGACTATTTTTTTCGATTTTCAGTGTTTCGCAAATGTGATCCGGAGCGATAGCAACGGCAAACTCATCTCTGAATGTTTCAAGTTTGACGTTTTGCTCTTCCAAAAAGCGGTACAAAGAATTGATTTGGACCTCTTTTATCTCTTCTTGGTTTAAATCAAGTGAAATATAATGTGTAAAGTAAATATAAGGTTCATTGTCCAATAAATATATCCGTTCGATACTTATGCAACGGGCACCAAATAAAGAATGCAGCTTAGTGTCTGAAGAAAGGTCAATCTGACTTATGTTTAACACCTTTTTTAAAATGGAGTGCCCTTCCTCCACCAACAGCTCTGTGAAACGTTTCCCTTTGGAAAGTTTGACAATCGAACCATTAGCTATGACTCTAGTGCCTTTGCCGCTTTTCTTTTCAACATACCCCTCTTGCACGAGTTCTTTGATTGCATTACGGACAGTAACCTTACTTACGTTAAATTCTTCTTCCAAAAGAGGCTCGGAGGGAATGTTTGTGTCGATGGCATAAACCCCATGTAAAATACGATCCTTTAATATTTCTTTTATCTGTAAATACATCGGTCCATTTTTCCTGTTCACATTCATTCCTAATCTCCTGCCTTATCTTTTAATATCTTCCATTTTACCTTCCATTGCCGAGAGTATCTCCTTTTCGGTTGCCAAAGGAGTATCTCCAACGACAGTACATGCCAGCATTCCTGATACAGCAGCAAATCGTACTGTCTTTTCAGGGGAATATCCTAGCAATTCGCCATGTAAGATTCCGCTGGTGTAAGCATCGCCTGAACCTATTCTATCATATACGGAAAATGATAGGATATCGGAAAAGTAAAATGTTTCTTCTTTGTATATATACCCCCTCAACGTATGGCTATTATCACTGTTGATCGAACGGTGTGTCCCCGCTATCGATTGAATTTTGAATCGCTTGGCCACTTCAGGGATCAACTCAAGAAGCTGTTCTTCCCTTGTGGAGCCTTCTGACTTCATTCCTAAAATATAAAGGGCGTCTTTTTCATTCATCATGACGATATCAGCCAAAGAAAGCATTTCCTCATAATGAGGCTTTGCGTCAGCGTAACCATCCTCCCATAAGGAAGGTCGGTAATTGCAGTCGAAACAGACTGTACCGCCCTTTTCTTTGACTTTTCTAGCCAGCACCTTCATGCTTTCCCGTACATTTTCCGCCATTGCAAGCGTGATTCCGCAAAAATGGATGATATCCGTCTTTTCCGAAATCATATCCATATCATAATCGGATAAGGTGGCAGTATTAAAACTACTTTCCAGTCGATTGGAATATGTGACACGGCTCGCCCGCTGTCCAAATCCATTTTCCAAAAAGTACATCCCCATGTATTTGCCGCCTCTAGAGATGTAGTTCCTGCCGATTCCTAAGCGCTGCAAAGCTGAAATTGCTGAATCACCAAGGGGGTTATCCGGTAACATTGTCACAAGATACCCATCATGTCCAAGTTTTGTCATCGCAGAAGCTACATTTACTCCCGTGCCTGAAAAGGAGTATTGCAGCGTGTTAGCCTGTGATAGCAATTCATGCCCTGGTACCTGCAAACGCATCATTACTTCCCCGAATGCCACAATCCTTTTAGGCATATTTTTCAACCAATTTTTTCGTCATGGCCAATAATTCCCGTACATCCTCCCCATTCGTTTTACCAGTCGCTTCATCAATGATGGAAGAATATACGTGGGGAATGACTTTAGGCACTTTTGCTTCTAATGCAATTTCTAATATGGTCTCGAAATTATTTAAGTCGATTCCACCTGTTGGTTCCAAAGCAAATCCCTCTTCACCACAAGCTTTTGCTACAGCACGATATTCATCTTCATGCTTCAGCCCTCTCATAGGGAAATATTTCAAAGCATTTCCTCCCATATCGCGAACGAGCGCAATGGCAGCTTTGATYGGCACAATGGCWGTTTCACTTGCGCCTGCACTTACTGGACCAGTGGAGATATTCACATAACCGACTTTCCCAGTTGGAGAAACAAGTGAATTTATCCAGCTATCCTTCTCGCCTAAATTGGCCCTCGTAGCACCAACAGCCGGAAAAACCTGGTTAATATGACTGCCTGGATAGTATTTTGCTATTTCTGCGACAACTGCAGCCTGTCTATTATCGCCTGCGCCCAATCCAATTGAAACGGCTTCATCAATGGCTTCCCCGTATTCTTTCATTGCTGTAACACCTGCTTCGACAGTTGGATAATCCTTTGAGAGTACACCAACCAATACATGTCCTTCAGCTGCTTCAAAGACTTCCACTGCATTTTCCACACTATTTGCAAGTACATTTAAGGCTACACGATCATTCAATAACCGTTTGTTTATGTTTGTCATCCTTGTTTTCCTCCTAATATGGTTCTTAATCGTAATTCAATAACATTTATATCATCACCTTGCAATGGACGCGGATCTATATCGAAAAAGCCTTGCCGTATCCCATAATCCCGTGTATAAATGGCGATATCCCCATTTTTGAGCTGCTCGTTCACTTCTTTTGCCGTCGTTTCCGTTATCAAAGGATTTATGGAAATACGTGCTCTATATATGGCACGTCCGGCTTCATCCTGAACTATCGTTACTTTTACGCCATCAATCGAGTCAAGTGATGTGAGAACTTGTAAACTAGCTTTTTCTTTTTTGCTATTATCCGTCTTGACAAAATACTCATCCAATGCCTGAAGCAGACCAAAGGTCGTTTCCTTTCCAACCTTCATGCTCCTTCCTATACAATGCAATTGAACCTTTACCCATTCGATATATTTTTTTCTGCCAGCAACGATACCGGATGTGGGTCCTTCAATGGCTTTTGAACCACTATAAATCGCCAGGTCGGAGAATTGTACATATTTTTCCAAATCTTCTTCCGCTGCTGCATCGACAATCAGAGGGATATTATTCGTTTTGGCCACTTCCCATGCCTCTTCGACCGATATCATATTTTTCTGGACAGCATGATGCGATTTCACATATAAAATAGCGGAAGTATTTTCATTTATGGCCTCCGCAATATGTTCTGCTTTCCCTTCATTTGCATATCCAACTTCAACCAATTTTCCGCCGCCAAGATAAATCATGGTTTCAACCGGTGCACCATACTGAACGTTATGGCCTTTCAGCATGATGATTTCATTCTTTTGAATACGATCTTGATGAAGCCTTTCGCTTTTCCTTCTGTTTCCTTCAGTAACGATTGCCGCTACTGAAAGCGCTATTCCGCTTGATGCTGAGTTTACGACCACAGCTGCTTCAGAATGAAGCAAATTCGCTATATGCTGGCCTGACTTATCGACTAAATCAGAAATTTCAACATAATTTTGCCCACCTTTTTTCATCGCGTCCATCACTGTGTCAGTTGGGGCAGAGACTCCCAATATGCTCATTCTTCCGCTTGCATTGATGACTCTTTTCAAACTGTATTTAGCATTCAATGAATTCTCCATTTATAACCACTCCTTTTACAATAACTCTTTTTTCTGCCATCCTTTTTTCGCCTTCGGAATCCAATAAAAGGGTCGGCTCATTCTCGATCTTGAATAAAGTCAGGTTCGCAATATCCCCAACTGAAATCCTTCCAAGCTCTGGTTTATTCAACCAAGCTGCTGCATTGACCGTAACTGCATCTATTACTTCTTTTAATGGATAACCGAGGTACAAAAATTTTGTAAGCACATTTGCCATATTAAAAACTGGCCCATTCTCTCTGTTTTTCCGATATATATCCGTACTGATCGTATTGAAGCCGATTCCCCGCTTTTTAGCCATTTCTGCAGTTTTAAAAGAAAAGCTTGCCGTTCCATGACCTACATCCAAATGTACACCACGTTCAATCGCCTTAATCAACTCAGGCAGCGGCTCTTCTCTTTCATCAAATAAATTATTCGCTTTACCATTTAGAAAATGAGTAATAATGTCCTTTTCCTCAAGTAATTGAAGGACTTCCTTAATACTAGGCGGCCCTGAACCGATATGAACCATTAATGGTAAACCCGTTTCAGCCGAGAACTTCCTAGCGATTTTTAATGGCTCGACACCATTTGGACCAACTACACTTTTACTTATTCTCGCTTTAAGTCCAACTACAAAATCCCCGTACTTGGAAATTGCCTTCATTAATTCCCCTTCGTCCAGCCATGAAATATCCGATAACTCATCAACCCTTTTCAATCCAATCCGCGAAATATTCAGAAAGGCGAAAACATTCGTTTTGGCATTTTCACCACTTCTAACCAGATCGGTTATCCTATCTGCCCCCGTGCTTCCCGCATCTATGACCGTTGTTACACCAGTTTTATATCCAATCTCATCAACCTCATCACCATAAGGATCGAATTCCGGGAAAGCATGTACATGCATATCAATCCAACCACTCGAAACAAAAACCTTTTGATCATAATCTATTATCTTATCTCCTGTTGCAGTTCCGGGTCGTGCAATTTCCTTAATCATCCCATTTTCCAGGATGATATCCGCTGCTTTTCCCTCTACCATTTTTACATTCTTCAGAACTAACGTATCTGTCATTTCCCTCATCCTTTTCGGTACATCCTATCGATTGAAAGTACTTTGTATACGGTTACACTGAATTGTATAAGAATTCATTAATTTCTCTTTACAAAAATAGATTATCATATTTTGCCGAACTAATCAATATAACGTTATAATGTTTGATTTGAATTTACAGAATTTTTTATAAGATCAAGGCTATTTTTTCTTTGTGCTTCTTAGTTTCTTCATATAATATAATCTCATTAGGTTTTTTAAAATTTTTCATGCTACCCATGAAAAAAAGGCGGGAAGAAAAACAATCTGTTTTTCTTCCCGCCTTTTTTTACGAATTCACAAAATCCATTAATGGAAGTTTCTACTCTAATTATCCCGGAAATAATGCTTTTATTAAATAAACTTACTCTAAGTCAGAATAAAGACTAATGGGTTTAAAGGGTTTGAACGTTTCCTCTAAGACACTCGCTATAGAACCCCTTTTGTTTCCAAACAGAAGAATTAGATCCTTTTTTTCTTTTTATTCAACCATATAATTAATCCAATTATCGCTATAAATAAAATGAATAGGTCTATGTTGTTCATAGAAAATAAATTTCGATCAGCTATTATTACTGAGGACATCCTGATTATAAAACCTAGACATATAGAAATAAGTACAATTATTACTGTTTTAAAACTTTTTTCCTTAGTTTCCATATTTATCTTGACCTCCTACATATAGTTATATAGTATGATATTATACCAAATTTCCAAAAAAACATAATTGAGTGTTATGAAAATGAAGAAAAAGTCCTTATTTTCAATACTAATAATCAGTTTATTAGTATTCTCACATGTCCCCAATACATTGGCCGAAGAGAAAAATGAAACAATACCTTCATCAACAGTCAACCCCATYGTGGAAATCAAATTAATTAGTGATGATGTTATACAAATACAACCAACAGCAAGCATCATTGAAATGAGCAAACCTATTGCTCATCAGGCTAAACTAACAAATACCCAATTAGGAAAGATGGTAAAGGCTCATCAAAAGGGAACAACATGGTTAAGCATCGTAAGTACTTTTGTGTTTGCAGGTGGCCCAACCGCACGAGCAGGAGTAGCTACTGCACTGGCATCAGCACTTGCTGGCAGTCCTAATAGTTTAATAGCAGCATATTATTCCGGAAAACACGCTTATCATGTATCTGTCTATGCTAGTGGTAAAAAACCAAGTTTATCTAAAATAACGTATATATATTACACTAAGTCAAATCTTTCATTTAGAACCCTCGTTAATTAATCCATCCTGCTCCTAATATTACAGAGGAAATGTTGCTTTCCATAATATAAAAAACCAAGAATGCTAATTTAAAAGCATTCTTGGTCTTGTTAATTTCCGTACTTCATTCGTTTTTCCTTTTCATGACATTCACTTAATATATATCCCGTTCTTATGAAAGCCGTTAATTTACCTTTTTCGATCCTTTCCAATGGATTTCCCTCAATCGGTATTTTTGTAGCTTACCTGTTGCCGTTTTCGGTAAAGACTCTACGAATTCAACTTTTGTCGGTGCTTTAAAGTGAGCCATTTTTGAGCGGCAAAAGGTAATGATCTCATTTTCCGTCACTTTTGCATTTGGCTGCAGCACAATGATTGCCTTAGGCGTTTCTCCCCATTTATCGTCTGGAATGGCAATGACCGCACCCTCCAAAACATCTGGATGTTTATACAATACCCCTTCTACCTCTGTTGAAGAAATATTTTCCCCGCCGGAAATGATTAAATCCTTAGCCCTGTCTTGTATCTCAATATATCCATCAGGATAGGTAACTGCCAGATCCCCGGTATGAAACC
Organism: Peribacillus sp. P4_D6; assembly: GCF_056401795.1. Taxonomy (NCBI): domain Bacteria; kingdom Bacillati; phylum Bacillota; class Bacilli; order Caryophanales; family Bacillaceae; genus Peribacillus; species Peribacillus sp. P4_D6. Next base: position 10,381 of record NZ_JBFUIQ010000052.1, on the reverse strand, counting down.
AGCCATCCCTAATTGCTTCGGCCGTCTTTTCCGGATCCTTATAATATCCTTCCATTACAACATTGCCGCGAGTAATGATTTCCCCCAGTTCCTTTCCATCCCAAGCGACTTCTTTCCCTTCTTTATTGACTACCATCGTTTCCCCATTGAAAACCAATTCAATACCTTGTCTTGCCTTTATTATTGCTTGTTCGTCCGCCGATTTAGCTTCAAACTCATCCTTCCACTCGTTATATAGGATGAATGGGGAAGTTTCTGTTAATCCATATACGTGGATCATATTCAAACCAAGGATATCTTGTGCCTTTTGTATAAGCGCTGCTGCTGGAGGAGCACCTGCCGTTGCCATCCTTGGATGCACTTTGATATTTGTTTCTTTTGCTTTAGGGTCATTTACCAGCATATTGACGACAGTAGGCGCTCCACATAACAATGTAATATTATGACGGGCGAATAATTTGAGGATAAGAGGGGGATCGACTTTCCTTAAACATACATGAGTCCCGCCAGTAGACGTTACCGACCATACCCCTCCCCAGCCATTAGCGTGAAACATTGGCAATGTATGTAAGTATACATCGTCATGCTTCACCCCTAGGTGATAAATGAAATTAGCGGCGTTCATGTAATTCCCGCGATGAGTTAACATGACCCCTTTTGGTTTTGAAGTCGTTCCACTCGTGTAATTTATAGTCAAAAGTTGATTTTCTTCGATTTTAACCTCTGGCAGTCCATCATCATTTGCATGCAAAATGAAATTCTCATAATCTATTCCAGGTAAAGTGGTTTCATATCCTTCAAAAGGCACGATGATGATCTTTTCCAAGGAAAGTTTAGTAATGATCTTTTCGATCGGAGCGGTGAATTCTTCATCGACTATCAACATTTTTGAATCGCTATGCTTGATGATATATTCCAAATCCTCTGCAGCAAGCCTGTAATTCAAAGGGACCATTACCGCTCCCATTTGACAAATGCCATAAAAACATTCCAACATATAATGCGTATTTGGCAACATAACTGCAATATGGTCACCTTTTTCAATTCCCGAAGAATACAAAGCTTTGGAAAGTTGATCTGTTCGCTGTCCGAATTCCTTATATGTAAACTTTTTCTCTTCATCGATGATTGCCACTTTATGAGGATAATATTTTACGGCCCTGCGCTTCCAATCAATTGGAGTTAATGGGGAAAACATTTTTACCATCTCCTTCTTTCCAGATTCACTGTATACAGCACCCTGCTTGGTTCGTCATGATGGATCCTGAGAAAAAACTTCGTATCCTTTTAATACATATTCATTTTCCAGCCGTCATATCTTCTTTAATGGATTTCCATTTAAAGATTTTTGAATGGCCTATCCGCTTTGAAATGAAAAATCCAAATATTTTTTAATTATTCTGATAATTAATCTCCTAAAAACAGTGAAATTCACTGCTTTAATAGATATTTTTTTAAAAAACAAAACTCCGTAAAAAATTAATATAGCGCTTCTTCTTTCTATTATATTGGAGACAGTACACGTCAGGAAGATTATATTTTATTATCTATGCATGCCGATAGATGTTCGGTAAGTTTCCCAACGATTTGTTTGAGTCGTTCCGTTTCCTCTTCATTCAGGACGCTATAAAAATCACGAAAGGTTTTGGTAAAACACTTATTGATGGAATGATAGGTACTCCTTCCACTTTCTGTGGATTGGATAAAAACGACCCGCCGATCATCCTCACTGTGTACCCTCTCAATCAATTTCTTCCGTTCAAGCCGATCAATTAGTGCAGTTCCTGCTGCAGGTTTAATCTTCAAATGATTCGAAACATCTTTAACCGCTATGGATTCATTCAAGACTATTAATTGCAATGCGCGATACTGCACAGTAGTTAAATCATATTTAACCAGTAACGGTTCCACCAATTCCTGTGATAGGCTGCTTAATTCCCTGATCTCTAGATGTAAATTATACAATTCACTTGAATGCATGTTTGACAATCCTTTCTTATTGACACTATCTATCTAAAACTATAACATAATTAACGTATCAAAAAATTAACCATGCGAATTAAATTGGTTATTGATTTTTAACGAGAGAGAGAGGCTGTCCATGTCAGCAGAACAACGCAAAAAGATCATTATCCTCATGATCAATATGTTTATAGCAATAGGAAGTTTCGGGATCATCATCCCCATTTTACCAGCATACCTGGCCTCCATTAATCAAGGCGGAACCGCCGCTGGCCTAATGATTGCCATTTTCGCAGGTGCACAACTTATCTTTTCGCCAATTGCCGGAAAATGGACTGACCAATTCGGGCGCAGAAAAATGATTATTTATGGATTGGTCGGTTTGACATTATCCATGTTCATTTTTTATGCAGTCAATTCCATTTGGTTATTATATGCTTCACGGATCATTGGCGGAATCGGGGCAGCTTTGCTTATACCCGCAATTTTTGCTTATGTTGCCGATATCACCACATTTGATCAACGCGCTAAAGGCAATAGTTTAGTATCTGCCGCCATGTCCCTGGGAATTGTAGTCGGTCCAGGAATTGGAGGTTTTTTAGCTGACTTTGGCTTGAAGTTTCCCTTTTTGATTTCTGCGCTTGTATCCCTATCAGCAGTCGTATTTTCAATTTTTGTTTTAAAAGAAAGCGAAACGGCACAGGTTACTCAATCCATGGATGCAAAAACTGAAACGATGCTTCGGAAAATCACTTTATCCGTGAAAAAGCCTTATTTCATCCCACTCATCATTACGCTTGTAATGAGCTTTGGCTTAATGGCGTATGAATCTGTAATTGGTCTTTATCTTGATAATCAATTCAATTCGACTCCTAAGGACATCGCCGTCATGGTTACAGCCACCGGTATCGTCAGTGTAATAGTTCAATTGTTTGTCGTCRATCGGATCGTACAGCGTTTCGGGGAAGTGAATGTGCTGAATATCTTTATCAGTGTTGCAGCCATCGGTTTCCTCCTATCACTTTTTGCATCAAATTACCTGATTTTCTTTTTGATTTCACTTATCATCTTCCTTTCCACTTCCATCTTACGTCCAGTTCTTAACACACTGATTTCCAAGATGGCAGGGAATGAGCAAGGTTTTGCAATGGGTATGAATAATGCGTATATGAGCATCGGAAATGTGCTTGGACCAACACTTGCGGGAATGATGTATGATGTCCACATTACCTATCCGTTCATGTTGGGTCTTATCCTCTTATTCATTACTTTAATGATTACTATGGCTTGGCAAAAGCGATCACTTCATGCAAAGGCCTTATCTTAGAACTTAATTGGGATTTCAAAATTTATTCCTTAACGAACCCCCCCGAGTAGCATCCGCTATCCGGGGGTTTTCATTATGATTTTTTTATCCATTCTTCTTTTAATTGAAATCCTCCAAAACAGTTTAATAACGAGTAACACTTCAATCTCTTGAGAACTAGCTCCAATTTCATACGGAAACTTCTCATATTTTTGCGTAACACTCGAATTCACGAGTATTTGCTTCAAAATCACGAGTAAATGCGTCAATTTCACGAGTATTTGCTCCAAATTCACGAGTAAATGGCTCTAATTCACGAGTAAACAGCTTACAACTCATGCGCATCCTCTACAATTTACAAGTATTTGCTCCATTCTTTCCTTAAGTTGAAGCTTTTATCTCACCAAAATAAAAAGCGACCTTATTTTTAGAATAAGGCCGCTTATCATTCAGTTTTCTCATTTCATATTGTTATAAAGGGAAATTAATTTTATTTAATATAAATGGCTTTCTTTCCTTTACTGCTTTCAAAAGCCGCATCAATGATTTTAATGACCGCCAACCCCTCTTGGGCAGTGACTGGAGCTTTTTTCCCGCTCAATATACTATCGGCAACTGCCTGGTAATACGTTAAATAAGAACCATGCAGTGTTTCAATGGTTTCATGTATCTCATTTTCTCCTTCAACCGTAACCAGCTTACCATAAAATTCGGGATCATCTGCACCCCAAGAGTCATCGACTGGTTTTTTCCCCTCACTCAAGTCAGCCTCTTGGCAATCAAGACCGTATTTGATAAATGATCCTTTACTTCCATGCACCTGATACCGCGGTCCATTATACGGAACGATTGAGCCTGAATGCAAGATAACCCTCAGCTTTTCATATCCTAATATCACATGGAAATAATCATCCGTTTCTGCATTTTCTTTTTGGGAAAATACATCTGCCGAAACGAATTGCGGCAATCCAAACAAATGAAGTGCTTGATCGATGAGATGTGATCCTAGATCATAAAGCATGCCTGATCCCGGGCCCGGTTTTTCCCTCCATCTATCCCTGACCACAGGCCGGTATCTATCGTAATGGACTTGGTATGTATTGATTTCCCCAAGCACTCCATCATCCATAAGTTTTTTCACGGTCAAAAAGTCATTATCCCATCTCCGGTTATGATAGACACTTAAAACAAGATTCTTTTCCTCGGCAATCTTGATGAGCTCCTCCGCCTCCCAAGCTTCCACAACCATCGGCTTTTCGAGAATGACATGCTTCCCGGCTAACAAGCTTTGCTTGGCCATTTCATAATGCAAACCACTCGGTGTCGTAATAACAGCCAAATCAATGGACGGGTCTTCAAGAATTTCCTCTAAGCTGCCTACCACTTCCACATCTTTCAAATCTTTTTGGACTTTTTCCTTATTGGAGCTCACAACTTTCACTATTTGAAACTGCTCTAAAACACTTAGTAATGGCGCGTGGAAAGTAGCTCCTGACAATCCGTACCCAACAATGCCCACTTTAATTTTTCTCATTTTCAATCCCACTCGCTTTCTTGTTCCTCTTAAACAAACATTTTATTATATTTCATTGTCCGGGTATGTATCTCTCAAAAACTTGACAGATTGATTAATCAATTCTTTCAATACATTAATATTGATATCTGCCACTTTATTGATGTACACACACGCTTTTCCGGAAGAGTGTTTTCCAAATACCTGTAACAATTCTTCTCTTTTTTTGTCCCCTGGAGCAAAGTATAAACTGATTTTTGCTTTTCGAGGTGAAAATCCTACCAGTGGGGCATCGCCTTCGTGACCGGATTCATATTTATAATGATAGGTTCCGAACCCAATTATGCTAGGTCCCCACATCTTTGCCTCATAACCTGTCGTTTCGGTAAAAACATTCAACAATTCGTAGGCATCTTCACGTTTTTTCGGATTATCGACGTTTTCGATGAACTCAATGACACTACTGTCCGTCTCATTGGTTTTTTGTTTATACATGACCGGAACCTCCCTTACATTAAAAGGCAGAAAAAATTCATAAGATATCGCTTGCTCAGTATCTTAATACCCTATACAATCGTGTTTTTAGGTTGTTATGTATGTATACAGCCTTCATCACCGATGTATCAATGATTGGCGGACGAGCTCCTTTACTATTTCTCTATGCTTATGGCAAATCCTTCATTCAATACCCTAATATATTATAGAACATTGATTCGTTTTATTCTATTTTAAGAGCAAGTTTATTAAGTAAATCTTTCGCGCTTTAAAAATCAGTACTTTACCATAATAATCTCTACGATCAGAAATTATTATTCTGATCGTAGATTTTTTTATTAAAAGGCAAACTGCAGTTTTACCAGATCTATTGCCGCCTGATCTTATCTATTTCATCAGCTATGAATTGCACCTGTGTCCCTACGATGACTTGAATGCTTTGGGGACCCACAATATTGATTCCGGCAACCCCTGCTGATTTGATTTTATTCTGATCGACAGCTCCCATATTTTCCACTTCCACCCTTAATCGGGTAACACAATTATCTACAGATGTTACGTTAGCGTCACCGCCTAATCCCTCATATATAGCGGAAGCCATTCCAAAGAATTTACTCTCATTATTCCCGCCTTGACCGCTGTCTGCTTCCGCAATCGCTCCTCCGCCATCAAGCTCATCTTCTGTATCCTCTTCTCTGCCGGGAGTCATTAAATTGAACCTAGTTATCAAGAATCGGAATAAGAAATAGTAGATGACTGCAAAAGCCAGTCCTTGAAGAAGCAGCATATAAGGTTCATTTGCCATTGGCAATCTTGAGCTTAAAACAAAGTCAATGAATCCTGCACTAAAACCGAACCCTGCTGTCCATTGGAAAGTCGCAGCAATAGCCAACGATATTCCTGTTAATAAGGCATGCACAACGAATAGGGCTGGTGCAACAAACATGAAAGCAAATTCCAAAGGTTCAGTAACGCCTGTGAAAAATGAAGCGAAACCGGCTGCGAGCATTAATGAGGCCACTTGTTTTTTCTTCCGTGATTTTGCCGAATGGTACATGGCAAGAGCCGCTGCCGGTAAACCGAACATCATGACGGGAAAGAAGCCGGCTTGATACATGCCTGTGGTTCCTTTTATTCCCGTTCCAGCCCAGAATTTACCGATATCGTTAAGACCGATTACATCGAACCAGAATACGGAGTTTAACGCATGATGTAAACCAGTTGGTATCAAAAGCCGATTGAAGAACCCATAGAGTCCTGCTCCAGCGGCACCTAATTCACTTATTCCTTCCCCAAATATAACTAACCAGGAGTAGATGAGTGGCCATACGAAGAATAATATTAGGGAAACCAGTAACATGGCAACCGCAGTAAGGATCGGAACAAGGCGTTTACCGCTAAAGAAAGCGAATGCATCCGGCAGTTCTACCTTACTGAACCGATTAAACATAGCTGCCGCTATAAGACCCGAGAGGATTCCGACAAATGCATTTTCTATTTTCAGAAACGCTGGATTTACATCTTTTACATCGATTCCTTGCAGCATCGCCACCGAGTCCGTGGAAAGCAATGTCGTTACGACTAGATAGGCTACCAGCCCGCTCAAAGCGGCAGCTCCATCTTTTCCTTTCGACATCCCCAACGCCACACCAACGGCAAACAAGATAGCCATATTGTCAATGATCGAAGAACCTGCTTTGATTAAGAAAGCTGCTAACGGACTTCCCGCTCCCCATCCTGCTGGATCTATCCAGTAACCGATCCCCATTAAAATGGCGGCTGCCGGCAATACGGCTACTGGCAGCATCAAGGAACGCCCTATTTTTTGAAGATATTTTTTCATTCCGCTTTCCTCCTGACAATTACTGATTTAGGGCAAACCCCATATTCTATTAGACAACGGTTCCTTCCATTTTAGAACTTCATTTCATTTATAAATTTGACTATATTCAGGAATAAAGTCTTAGCGATTTACTCCTCCTTCGAAAGCCCATAAAAAAAGAAAAGTCCAACCCGGACTTTTCTTTTTTCACTTATTTATAGAGCAAGTAATTTTTGCGAACCTTTTTAAAGGCATCCTGCTTTACTTGATATTCTTTCAAGATTTCATTTACTGTTGAACCTTCTTTAATTCTAGACATTATCCAGCCATTGCCAATCAATAAATTGAAATTGTTGGCTGCAAGGAATTCGAAATCACCGGGATATAGATCCTGAATGGTCTTGATGATGTGAAGTCCAGTAGGGACAGCCTTGAACTCTTCTCTATCCGTTATATAAATTTCCACTCCGTGGCTAAGTTTACCTGCATGTTTTGAAAATGTAGGTGTAAAGGACGCTGCCCTGAATTTTACACCGGGTAACCTTAATGCATTTAATTTCCCAGCAAGCTCATCACCGTTTATATAAGGAGCACCTATCAACTCGAATGGTTTGGTCGTTCCTCTGCCTTCCGAGACATTCGTTCCCTCGATCAATCCTGTAGCCGGATATACGAAAGTAGTGGAAACTGTCGGCATATTCGGTGACGGCAAGACAAAAGGGAGACCAGTATCGTCATAATCCATATCTCGCTTCCAGCCTTTCATCTTGATGACCTTGAGATCTGCTCCAATTTTAAATTCCTTATTGAACAAAGTCGCGAGTTCCCCAACCGTCATCCCATGCTTAAGCGGGATTGGATACAACCCAACAAACGATGAGAATTCAGGTTCAAGGACCGGCCCATCTACCGACTCTCCGCCTTGTGGGTTCGGCCGGTCCAGCACGATAAAGGGGATATCATTTTCTTTGGCTGCTTCCATTGCATAAGCCATCGTGTAGATATAAGTGTAATAGCGTGTTCCGACATCCTGGATATCAAAAACAAGGACCTCAACATCCTTTAACATTTCAGGTGTCGGTTTTTTCGTTTTACCATATAAACTATAAACGGGCAATCCTGTTTTTTCATCAATATAATATTCAACGCTTGCACCAGCTTGCGCATCTCCACGCACTCCATGTTCAGGACCAAATAAAGCCGTTAAATGAATATCCGGATCATCATGAAGGAGATCGACGATGCTGGTTAATTTAGAGTCGATGCCAGTTGGATTCGTAATCAAGCCGACTTTCTTTCCGCTTAAAACATTCTTTTCTTCTTTTAAAAGAACTTCAATACCAGGACTGACCTTTTGTTTTTTCTTCTCTTTAACAGCAGTTACACTTTTTGAGGAAACGATGCCGAAAGAAAGCATGCAAATGGCAAATAGGATTATCATTCTTTTCAAATTGCTTCTCTCCTTATTTTTTAATGGGTCTTCCAGATTTAATATCTAATCCATATCCATATTTATAAAGGCTTTCAGAGGGCTTAGTTACTGAAGGTATATCGACCGGCAACGTGCCTTTTGGTCTTGATTCTCCAAAAATGGTCGAGATGCCTGCCGGGATATTCGGCTGTCTATAACGCCCATTCGAATACCCTTTAAACCCGTAAACAGCAAGAATCGCCTTCGCTTCTTCAAAGTTTGCAACATCATAAGGGTTTCTTAAACTCATTAAAACAAATTCTTTGTCTTTTTTCTTGGCATGATTCATGACCGCTCTAGGGAAGGCTGTTGCCCACTTCGACGAATCTTGAATACTGTCATCTATCACTCCATCATTGACAGCCGGATCGTTTTTGACAATATAGGAACCAGTTATGACAAAATCCGATTCATCAATGAGTCTGGCCACTTGATCTGTAAATGACTTTCCTGAAAAACTCATACCCGTTATTTGTACTTTCTTTATTTTCTTTTTATCAGCTAATTCGCTGATGCTCCTGGACATGGATTCAACTTGGTCATCAAAAGGAGCAAGAATTAAAACTTTATCATTTTTCTTAGGTTTGAAAGGCAATGTTTTGTGTTCATTTTTCAACAGAGTGATGGCATCTTCCGCCATTTTCCTTTCATTTTTCAAATGATCTTCGTTCCCGACCACTTGAAGCGCGGTTTCGATTTTTTTATCTATAGGAGTATCTTCCGGGTTTAATATCCCTCTTTTCACTTTTAGTTCAAGTATCCTCGTTACAGATTGATTGACTTGATTTAGAGGAATTTCCCCGCTTGCCACTGACGCCTTCACTGCATTGAATACAGAGGCTATATTCTTTTCCATTTGAAGCGAATTAACCTGCGCCGGCATCAAAGCAATATCAACACCAGATTTCAGGGCAAGGACCACAGCTTCTTCCTGTCCGAAGTTGTCCGCGATGGCTTTCATATTCAAAGCATCTGTAACCACAACACCGTCAAATCCCATATCTTCTCGTAATAGACCCGTGATGACCTTTTGTGACAGCGTTGCAGGAACCATAATTTCTTGACCGTCTTTTTTACTGATATAGGTAGTGTCATCGAATGCAGGAAATTGAACATGTGCAGTCATCATCATATCAACTCCAGCATCGATGGCTCTTTGGAAAGGAAGCAGCTCGATGGAGCGCAAACGCTCTTTATCATGAGAAACAAGGGGAAGACCATAATGACTGTCGACTGCTGTATCTCCATGGCCAGGGAAATGCTTGGTCGTCGCTATCATGTTCTGATTTTGCAATCCTTTTATCATCTGAATGCCAAGCTTTGATACAAGGTCCGGATCGGAACTGAAGGATCGAACGCCAATAACAGGATTTCCGGGATTATTATTGACATCGACAGACGGCCCGAAATTGACATTTATGCCAAGTGACGACAGTTCCTTGCCAATAATTTCTCCGGATTGATATGCGTAACTCTCTTGTCTGGCTGCACCAAGTGCCATATTACCAGGAAGGTTCGTTCCAGTTTGAAGGCGAGTTACGATTCCTCCTTCCTGATCAATTGTTATGAACAGCGGAAGGTCCGGGCTTGCCATCTGCAAACCATCGGTGAGCCGAACCGTTTGTTCGGTATCGACTACATTCTCAGCAAACAGAATCACACCGCCCAGATGATATTTTTTGATGATGCTTGCAACTTCCGAGTTCATTTCAATAAACCCGGTCGCCTTTTTTTCTCCTTGTTTTTGCCAATTACGAAAATCCGGCATGAGCATTTGACCGACTTTTTCATCGATTGTCATGTTTTCTACGA
>NZ_JBFUIQ010000051.1:0-26367 GCF_056401795.1 Peribacillus sp. P4_D6 | reverse complement strand
GTACAAATTTGGACGTTGATTGGAACGTAGGGCACTCGCTTTCCACGGGCGGTCCGCCCTCGGCGCACTTGCGCCTGTGGGGTCTCCCTTGGACTCGCTATTCCCGCAGGAGTCTCTCACACCCGCTCCAATCAACTATTTTTAAAGCTTCAGACGGAACCCTTTTTGATACAAACTTAGCCGACAAAGGACATTTCTGTTAATTAATAAAAATATCATTAAGTAAATTGCGGCGCAATGAACTCGGATTTATATAGGAGAAGGATGCTTTGGGGCCCCAGAATTTCTCTATCAATAAAAAATACTTACCTTAATAATTGTTGCAGTAGAGTCGTCATCGTGATTTGATAACTTTATATTTAAATTGTTGCAGGCATGATCTCTGTTTAAGGTTATTAAGTCACCTTGCTCTAAAACAATTGTCTCTTTTTCAGCGATATTCATTCTACTCCTTCCTTTAAAACAATAGAAGGCGTCGGTTCTTTTCGGAGAATCCCGATTATCCAGCACTTCCGCATGGGTTCCATCATTCATATGAATCGTGCTGATGTCACCTTCACATCCTTCCGCTAACATCAAATTAAAGTCAGTGACCTTCCCAAAACTGCGGGTTGTCCAGCCTCCATCAAACCGATCCTGTTCAAATGGGCTTAAATGCACACTGGGCTTTCCTTGATGTTGCAGCGACATTTCACCATCAAGGATCATGATGATTCTCTGAATGCCTGGAAGGTGAGTAAATAAGGATTCGTCCACCTCGACTTCTGCTGTGCTTATCCGCCATTTGAAATCACGCTTCGAGTAATCAGCTTCTTCAGGATAAATGGCTAGTTGAGTTGTTTTACCACCTGACCAAAGACTGGTTATTTGTTCACTTTTCTTTATTATTTTTAGTGAAAATGACAATGATTTTCTCCCCTTTAATTATTACATTTTTTCAGTACAATTCAATTTAGGCCAGGGTGGATATCAATAACAGAGATTAATAACAGAGCTTAATTTTACTGACCTCTGATCATCGCAGCAGCATTCTTACTAAATCAGGCTGTGAAACGATACGATACATACATGTAGATGATGCGAAATTGATAGGGTTCCGGTGCATTAATAATGCATACAGAAAAACCATCGTGAATTACCTACTATATGGGCAATTTCGGAATAAAAAAATCAATACCGAGTGTTTTTGGCATTCCCAAAAACATTCGGTGACACTATATTTTAATCCATTTTTTGACCAAGTCGGGCTTTGCAGTAAAACCACTTTTTTGATGCCTTAATTAATAACAAATTATCATTTAAATAGATTAATACTTATAATGATGATTGGCATGGCAAATACATCAATAAGAAATGCACCGACTATCGGAACGATTAAATATGCTTTACTTGAAGGTCCATATTTCGCAGTGATTGTTGACATATTTGCCATAGCATTCGGTGTAGCCCCTATACCATGTCCGATGAATCCTCCAACCATAACTGCCGCATCGTAGTTTTTGCCAAGAAAGCGAAACATGATGAATATACTTAAAAGGATAATGAAAATTACTTGTATCACCACAATTAAAATAATTGGTAAAGCAAGGTCAGCAACTTCCCATAATTTTATACTCATTAATGCCATAGATAAGAAAATACCTAAAGTGATATCTCCAATAAAATTAATACTAGGCATTTCGATAATTTTTCCGTTTATTTTATCTAAAATATTCCGAACTATTACAGCCACTATCATTGCTCCAACATAGTTCGGTAAAACATAACCTGTCTTTGCCGAAAATAACTCTCCTAGATATGAACCTAAAGCCATACAAAATGTCAGTATTAACACTTGTTTCATAAATGAAGCTACATTTAATTCTATTTTGTCTTCCATTTCTTTCTTTTCTTGAATTTCAATATCCTCTTTACTTGGTGTTAATTTGTGTTTATTAATTAAATACTTTACAGTGGGACCTCCAACTAATCCACCAAACACTAATCCTAATGTAGCTGCTGCTATTCCAATTGCTTGGGCAGATTGAATGCCCAGCGATTCAATCGTACCGCCAAATGCTGTAGCTGCACCTATGCCGCCTTCCATGGAAATTGCTCCTGCCATCATGCCAATCAATGGATCAATCCCAAAAACGGGTGCTAAAGAAATTCCGATTAAATTTTGAGCAAATGCCAGAAACCCGCATAACAACCAATATATTAATAATAATTTACCGCCGACTTTCACTAATTGGAAACTGGCACCCAATCCAACGGACGTAAAAAATGTTAACATGAATAATCCCTGGAGTGTCGTATCCAATGAAATGGTTATGTTTAAAAAGGTTTTAAGACTTGTAGCGACGATTGCAAAAAGTAATCCCCCCACAACGGGTGCAGGGATACAAAAGTGTCTAAATAATTTGACATTCTTAACGATAATCCCGCCTAGTGCTAAAAGCAGTATCGCTAAAAAAATAGTGATCGTTTGATTAATCTCGATGTTCATATTGCTTATCTCCTCTCCACACACATGAATACTTCATTTATTAGGTTTGCAGCTAGTTTTACAGTCCGTTTATCACAATCTAATGATGGATTCACTTCACAGATATCAAATGAAATAGTTTTCGTATGTGAAGTAATCTTACGAATTAATTGTCTAACCATTTTTCCAGAAAGACCAAATGAGGAAGGGGCACTAACACCCGGTGCTTCAGAAGCGTTTATAACATCCATACAAAGTGTCAATATAATATAATCATGTTGATTTATAAAATTCAGAATTTTATTTTCGTTTTCTTCAGAATTTTCATCTACTAATTCTTCTTCCAATATCCAAGAGCAATCAAGTGTAGTTGCAGTGTCAAATAATTTTTTAGTATTTCCATAACGTTGAATGCCAATTGGCAAATAACTAGCTTGATGATCATTATCTAATATTTGTTTAAACATCGTTCCAGAAGAAGTTATTTCTTCATAAGAGCGTAAATCAAAATGAGCATCAATGTTAAGAATGCCTATTTTGGCATTGGGTCCAACACTCGACCTAATTCCTAGATAATGACCATAAAAGGTTTCATGTCCGCCCCCCAAAATAACAGGAAACATATTTTTAGATAATATTTTCTCTACGTGGCTTCCCAATTCAGCTTGAGCTGCTTCTAACTGTTGATTTTCACAAATGATATTTCCGAAATCAACTAGGCTATCTGCTGATTGGCCGTGCCAAGATAGAGATGATAAGGATTTACGTATTTCATTGGGAGCTTCTTTGCTTCCAAGTCTTCCTTTATTCCTGCGTACGCCTTCTTCACAAGAGAACCCTATTATTCCACATGTATTATTTGATGATGTTGTTTGATTATCTTTAACTATTTGATGAATTCTAAATTCATCTTTATCTATTAGACTATCTGTTCTGCCTTTCCATAAATCCATATTTGGTAACGCATACATTTATTTTTCCTCCCCATAAATAAAAATACTTCATATTTGCAATCGCCAATAAATTTCGGGATGTACTGTTATAAAAGCTCTGGTTCAATGGCTTGACCTTTTGTTTTCGTTAAATTTGGATAGGCCATTGACTTATCCTGCCTGATGCATTTTGCACATCCCCGCTTTCGCCGCACTGTAACTTCCAGTCCAGCTCTGTAGACCATTATGTTGTATATCTATGTTCCCTCCATTCTGCTTAATGGTTTTACTACAACTTTATTAAGCAAGTTTCATGCCATGTCCATTTCCATAAAAACAGTGGAAAATTCAGATATATTCAAAATAAAAAGTAGGCGAAAATTGCCGCTCGGCAATTTCCGCCTACTTTTCTTCCCGATATTTCTTCAACTTGTCCCGCAATGTCCTCTCCCCGATGCCAATTGTTTGCGCTGTCTTCCTTTGATGACCGTTAAATGCGGCAAGGTTATGAAGAATCACTCTTTTTTCGATTTCTTCAAGCGGTTCGCCGACATATACGGGGATTAGGGTATTGCCGAAAAATGGGCGCGAGCTTTTTTGGATGTCGGAAGGTAAATCGGCTTTCTGTATGTAAGAATCATTCGTAAGCGCTATTGCTCTTTCAATCACGTTCTGCAGTTCACGAATATTTCCTGGAAAGTCATATTGCTGTAAAAGCTGCAGCGCTTCATGGGAAATTCCTTCTACAGGTTTTCCCATTCGATCACCGATTTTTGCAATGAAAAATTCCAACAGCAAAGGAATATCCTCTTTTCGTTCACGTAAAGCCGGAAGGTGAATCGGAATCACATTTAATCTGTAATATAAATCTTCACGAAATCGATTCTCTTTTACTTCTTTAACCAAGTCTCTGTTTGTCGCTGCAATGATTCGGACATCGATGCTGACTTCTTCTATCCCGCCAACGGGCATTACCTTTCTCTCTTGTAGAACGCGCAAAATTTTCCCCTGCAGTGCCAAATCCATCTCACCGATTTCGTCAAGAAAGATTGTACCTCCTTCCGCCAAAACAAAAAGTCCATATTTTCGCTGTGTCGCCCCTGTAAATGCGCCTTTTTCATATCCAAATAATTCTGATTCCAACAGGTGAGTCGGAATGGCGGCACAATTAATAGCCTGAAACTTTTTGTTTCTGCGCTTGCTTTGATTATGGATGGTTCTGGCGACGACTTCTTTACCGGTTCCACTTTCCCCTTCTATGAGAATGTTGGAATCGATATCCTTCACTTTTTCGATGAGGGAGAATATTTTGCGCATGGCCAAGCTTTCACCGATGAGGCCGTTCACACCTGCCACCTTATCCAATTCTTCACTCAGCCATTTCACTTTGGACTGAAGGGTGTACACTTCTTCTGCTTTTTGCATCAGCACTTCCAATTCATCAATATGAAGCGGCTTTGTCGCATATGAAAACGCCCCCTTACGCATTGCTTCCACGGAAGAAGGAATGGTTCCGTAGGCCGTCATCATAATGACAACAGTCGAGGGGGAGAGGCGTTTGATTTCTTCTAACACTTCCATCCCATTATATCCCCCGATTTTTAAATCCAGCAAAACGATGGCGATTTCTGCCCTTTCGAAAAGCGGAAGCGCTTCACGTGGGTCTGTAAACGAATAAACGTGATACTGGTCTTCCAATGCAAACGTAAGTGACTGACATATGGTTGGCTCATCATCAATAATCATGATATCGTGCATCCTTTTCACMCTTTCTGTATTAATGCTGTAAACAAATGGTCACTACTGTTCCCTTTCCTACTTCACTTCTTGTCTCGATAATGCCATCGTTTTCTTTGACAAGCTGATACGTAATAGAAAGCCCTAGCCCGACCCCGTTGGGTTTCCTGGTGTAAAACGGTTCAAAGATCTTATCAATGTCTTCTTCCGAAATCCCAATTCCTTCATCCTCGATTTCAACGACAGTGAACACATCCCGATAGTATGCCCGAAAAATAAGTGTTCCCCCTGTATTGGACGCCTGTATGGCATTGAGAATGACGTTCACCAGTACTTGTTTGATCTGCTGTGTATCTGCAGTTGCCTGAATGTCTCCAGCGAACTCTCGAACAATGCTCAGGTTTTTTTCTTTGATTTTCGGCTTTAGCAATAGCTCAATCCCTTCCATGGCCTCATTCAGCGAAAATGTGACAGGCTCTGATTTTTTAGGGCGGGCATAATCGAGCAAATCGTTAATCAATGTATTAAGTCGGGTAATTTCACTAGTGACCTGTTCGGAAAAGAACGTTCGGAAATCTGCGCTTGCAAATTTTTTCGGCAGCAATTGCGTATAGGTAAGGATGGATGTTAACGGATTTCTTATTTCATGAGCGATACCCGCCACGAGTTGACCCAATGAACGCAATCGGTCATCCTGAGCCACTTTTCTCTCCAGTTGTTTTTGTTCCGTACTATCGAAAAAATTCAACACCGCACCTACACTTTCTCCCCCAATAGTCTGAATTGGATACATGCTGTAAGTTATATGCCTTTTTTTGCCCGCATAATGAGACCATACCGTTTCCTTTTGCAAGAAAACTCTCTTTTTCTCTAATGCAGCCTTAATCTCCTTTTCCGGGATGAAACGGGCAGTTGGCAGATCCTGAAAACGTTTTCCAACAACATTACCGTCCACACCCAAATATTCCATGGCCCTAACATTAATCATCGATACAAGACCTTGCTGATTCAGTGTAATAAGCGAACTGTAGGCACTGTTTAATACTTGCTGCTGAAAGTTGATGTTTTCCTCAAGAAGCAACATCTTCTCTTCCAAGTCTTTATTCACGTGCTCAATTTGCTCGGTTCGCTTAGCCACTTCTCGTTTAAGGCTGAGATTCCACCATAAGATGAGAGAAATCACAATGAAGGTAAGAATAAGACCAATTTCCAAATACAACAGCGTTTTACGGAGCCGTTGAGTATTTGGCAGGATATATTCGCCGAACCACTTTTTCTCTATCTTTTCATACGTTCCATCTTTCTTGATTTGAGAAATGGCCTGATTGAATAGTGTCAGCAACTCTTTGTTTTTCGGCATAACGGCTACAGCATAATTTGTGGTGTCAAGTGGCTCACCGACAATCTTAATGAGTGATTGCTGCTCATTTTTCTGTAGAAAATATTGACCCGTAATCCGATTTCCAATGAAAGCATCCACTTTACCGTCGATAAGCGACTGAACGGCTTCTTGTTGATTATTAGTTTCCACCAATTGCAAACGATCGACTTTACTTAATAGACCGCTTGCAACATCTCCTTTTTGTACAGCTACTTTCCGGCCTTTAAGATCTTCGATTTTTCGGATATACATATTATCTTTCAACACAAAAATTCCTTGTGAACTTGTGAAATACGGAGCTGAAAAATCATAAAACTCTTCACGTTCTTGATTGTACTTCATGCCTTGAATCGCATCCACTTTTCCAGAGCGCATAGCTTGTACTGCCTCGTTCCATGGCATGGGATAGTATTCGAACCTAATGCCAGTCTCGATAGAAATGGCGTTCATTATATCCACATTAAAACCGGTATAAACACCCGAATCGCTCAAGTATTCAAAAGGTGGAAAGTTATTATCCCCTGCAACCCGTATCACTTTTTGGGCTTCCGAATGGGCTGCTGAAGGAAAGAAGCAGCAAAAAAAGAAAAGGTAGACGGTTATTACGGCACAGATAGTATGTAAATTTCGCATCGTCTCACCCCTTTTTTCTATACATGCAGTTTTGTATCATAAATGTGTATATATACAATGTACAAAGACTCTATTATGATAACTTTTTAAAGGATATAAGAAAAGCTAATCTGCATTTCATAACACCATACATGGCAGATAGTCGAATTACAATATATTTTGAATGGAAAATGGATTATATATAAAAAAGGCATGCTCCCTTTTTCGGGAATCATGCCTTTATGCAATGTTGTAGCAGCCTAGGCTTTTCTAGCAACATTCTCACTTAAATGATAGGTTTGACTGTGTATAGTATACTTTTTGATTTTTTCCATGCTTGGTTCATAGCCGATTCCAGGCAATTCTGGAACACTGATCATTCCGTTTTCCACTGTAACTTCGGGGTCAGTGATATCTTCTGCCCAATAGAGGGAGGAAGCTGCGGTATCACCGGGAAGAGTGAAGTTCGGCAGTGAAGTGATTGCAATATTATGAGCTCTTCCAATGCCTGATTCCAGCATACCTCCACACCATAGCGGAATGCCATGTTCTAAGCATAAATCATGGATTTTCTTAGATTCAGTCAAACCTCCGACACGGCCAATCTTGATATTAATAATTTTACAGCTGCCCAATTTAATAGCTTTCCTGGCATCCTCTAATGAGTGTATGCTTTCATCCAGGCAAATAGGTGTTTTTAACCTTGACTGTAAATCTGCATGGTCAATGATATCATTATAAGCAAGCGGCTGCTCAATCATCATTAAATTAAAATCATCCAAGGCGGATAACCGGTCTATATCTTTTAAGGTATAAGCTGAATTTGCATCGGCCATGAGCGGGATTTCAGGATATACTTTTCGTACCTTGTCTATTAATTCAACATCCCAGCCCGGTTTGATTTTTAGTTTAAAACGTTTATAGCCTTCACCGAGACGAGCTTCAATTATATCCAGGGTCGAATCGATCGAATCCTTTATTCCAATGCTTACCCCCACTTCAATTTTCTTTTTTGTTCCACCTAAGACATTTGAAAGAGAAGCACCTTGCTTTTTAGCATACAAATCCCAAACGGCACCCTCTAAAGCTGCTTTTGCCATATAATTTCCGCGAATATGGGTGAAATATTTTTCGGAAATTTCATCAGGATGCTTGATTTCATTTTTTAGGATTATTGGAATTAGATAGTCTTCTAGTATATGCCAGTTTGTTTTTAAGGTCTCTTCATTATACAGGGGGTCGAGCATCGCAACCGATTCAGCCCAACCGGAAATGCCATCATCGCTTATGGCTTCGACAAGGATAAAATCCCTATCGTATTCCGTCCCAAAGCTAGTTGTAAAAGGTTCAAGCAAGTCTAGCTTAAGATGCCTTAGAATAACTTGTTTAATTTTCACTTAGAAATTCTCCTTCTGTGATAAAACTGTTAATGGACACAGTCTTACAAATTTTTTATTAATAGGCTTACACAGCCTGAAATTACTAAACATTATATATACCCTTCTAGTTCATTTCCTTGATAGCATATAAAACTGAACGGGAATTTCCGTCATGGAATTCTTCATAAAACCTGTTACCTGCCATCCTTGCTGAAATAATCCGGTAAATATGTCCCTGGTTTTCATCCGCCACTCATTGGCCGCTTGAATATTTGTGACTCTTATTGTTCGGAAGTCCTTTGGAAGGGCAACAAAAGCTGTTTCACATTCTTGTTCAGGCAGCGGGCGAGTGAACGATGGAACTGGCAATCCCTTTTCAATGGCATCCCATTGAATAAGCGAGTTTTCCATCACAAAGTCCAGCGGCATTCCCCCTCCGCTAGAATCCGTTGTCTCTTTTTTATCAATATGCCATTCGACAAGAAAGCGGTCAGAAGGAATTCCGCTGTTTAAAAGATCTTCCATTTCACCATAGCAGTTTGCGATATATGTGGAGCATACCCCGCCGAGCTTGGCTATATTTAAATACCCATTAACACTTTCCAAAGGATCGTATGTCCAGGTAATAAGGGAATAGCCGAGCTTTAGCGCTTCCTCACGTTGTGCTAACTYTAACTTCTCGCCTATACCTTTGTTGCGAAATTGCTCATCAATTCCTAGTATATGTGAACAAAGATAGGCTGATTGCCCATTGAATCCCGGAAAACTGTATTGAAATCCAATCAGCTTTCCTTCCCAATAAGCTCCTATAACCAAACCGCCATTTTTCACGGCTGTTAAGGTTTGGTGTGCGGGGATTGAGTCGGTTTCTCCCCAAATGCTGGACTCTAGCTTCCTTACGTCCTCTAGCTCTTCAATTCGATGAAGAGAACGAATTACAATTTCCTGTGATTTCGTCATGGTCAACCTCCTATGAAAAGCACAAGCACCTTGATCGGCCCAACATAAGATGGACAAGTAAGTTCCACTGCTGACGGCTTATCTTGCAAGGCGCTGGAGCTATCTTTTAAATACTTTATGTTTACGAAATACTCTCTTATTTGTTATTCCGATTTACTGAAATCAGCCTCTTGCAATGGAGTCATTTTTGTTCTCTTTACGATTTTATAACCTAGAAAAGCCAGGAAAAATAAAGGAAGCCCGATATAGGAAATTAAAATTCCATACCAATCAATATCARGACCGAAAAATGCAGAGTAATTTTGTCCCAGGATTGCCGTAACACATAAAAGTGTGGCTAATATCGGACCGAATGGATACCATTTTGATACATAAGGCAAATCTTTCAAATCTCTACCTTGTGCAATATATGCCTTCCGGAAACGATAATGTGTAATCGAAATTCCTAACCAGGATAAAAAACCGGATAATCCTGCAGCATTCAATAACCAAGTATAAATCGTGCCTTCACCGAAAAGAGAGGTCAGGAAAGCTGCCATCCCAACGATGGTAGAAAAGTACACGGCGTTCACTGGAATGCCGCCTGAATTCACTTTTTTTAGAAACGAAGGGGCTTTGCCTTCTTTCGCCAGCACCCAAAGCACGCGAGAAGCTCCGTACATGGCCGAATTGCCTGCAGAAAGAACGGAAGTAAGAATGACCACATTCATAACGGAGGCAGCGATGGCAAGCCCAGCGTTTTGAAAAACTAGAGTGAAGGGACTTACCGCAATATCTTCAATATCCGAGCTTAACAAACGCGGATCATTATAGCTTATTAAAAATCCAATCACAATTATCGCCAATACATAAAACAAGAGCAGTCTCCAGAAGATTTGCTTAATGGCCTTTGGTATATTTTTTCTCGGGTTTTCACTCTCGCCAGCCGCAATTCCTACTAACTCGGTACCTTGAAAGGCAAATCCTACCACCATAAAGACACTTATAATAGATAAAAAGCCTCCTTTAAACGGTGCCTCCCCTTTGGTGATATTTTCAAAACCTACGGCATCCCCTCCCATGATTCCTACAATCATTAATAAACCTACTGCAATAAAAATGATAATCGTCAAAACCTTTATAATGGCAAACCAGAATTCTGATTCACCATATCCTTTTACCGATAAAATATTCAGTCCAAATATGATTGCAAGAAATATTGCGCTCCAAATGATGCCCGGAACAGAAGGAAGCCAATACTTCATTATCAGGGAGGAAGCTGCTAATTCCAGTGCGACTACGATTGCATTGTTATACCAATAGTTCCATCCGATCGCAAATCCCAATGCAGGATCGACAAACCTTGATGTATAGGTACTAAAAGAGCCTGTAATAGGAATAAGGGCAGCCATTTCGGCTAAGCTTGTCATCAGAAAGTAAACCATGATCCCGGCAATAATATAGGCAGCCACAGCTCCTCCAGGACCCGCAGTATGAATAATGGAACCGCTTGCTAAAAATAGCCCCGTTCCAATGGTGCCGCCGATTGCAATCATCGAAAGATGCCTTGGTTTGAGTTTTCGCTCCAGTTGTTTTTCATCAGCAGCTGTATGGCCCCCGGTTTGTGATGTTTGTGCGGTATTTTCCATAAAACACCCCTTCGTTAATTTTTTATGTGAAAAATTTTACTCTTCTGCCGCCATCATGACTGTGTTAATTAAAATTTTCGTTCCATAAATAAGTGCTTGTAAATTAAACTTCATATCCGGATGGTGCAGACCAGGCGTTAGATCGCAGCCTAACCCTATCATGGTTGCAGTTATTTCAGGATTTTCGGCTGTATAAAAATGAAAATCCTCTCCTCCTTGAGAAACACAGACTGAAACGACATTTTCCATCCCAAGGATATCTGCAATTGCGGCCTCAGCCAGCTTTATCGCCTTTTCATTCAAGGTCGCAGCTGGGACAAATTCTTCCGCAGACCAGGAGATCGATGTTTCAGTTTGTTCCATTGTCTGTTCAAAAGCTTCCTTTGTTAAGCGATTTAGTTCATTCATTACATCATTTGACTGTGCTCTGGCATCAATAGCAAAGACAGCTGTTTCCGGGATAACGTTTGATGCTTTATTGTTTGTTTCAAATTGAGTCATTTTGATGGAATAAGGAATTTCGGTTTCCAGATTAATCTGCTGTAATTTTTGGACAAGCAAAGCTGCTGCTTCGATTACATTTATTCCATCTTTCGGACGGGATGCATGAGCCTGAAGGCCTTTGATTGTACCCCTTATTGTTTCGGCTGAGCCATGGACAATGACGGGGGAAGCCTTCATATAAGGAACCTCCGTACTTGGTCTTACATGTACCCCGAATAAATATGTAACATTCTCCAACGCGCCATCATTGATCATTTGAAGAGCGCCTTCCCCTTTTTCTTCTGCAGGCTGAAATATAAATCGGAGAGTGTGTTTAGGCCGGATTCCGCTGGAGGCTAGGGCCAATGCTGTATATAAAACCATTGTGCTATGTGCGTCATGTCCACATGAATGATTGGCCTTAACAACTCCATCTACTTCCTGAACAAGTGCATCCATATCAGCCCTTAATGCCACAACCTTTTTTGAAATGCCTGGAATCTCGGCAATGATTCCATAATGGCTCTGAAATATTTTTACGGTGATGCCCGCTTCCCTAAGACATTTTAAAATATAGCAAGACGTTCTTTCTTCCTGCCAGCTTGGCTCAGCCAAAGAATGCAAGTCATGGTAGGACTTCAACAATGTTTCTTGATGCTGATCAATATATTGAATCGGGTCCATAATGATGCCTCTCCTCCTTTACATGAATTTAAACTTTATTAAAAACTCATTCATTAAACACCTCATAACTTGAATATAGCCTTTCTAATTTTTGCTGATGGGTATATATCCGTTTTGCGTCTTTTTGATGGATGCCTGCAATGACCAAGTCCAACAAGCTAATAACGGAAGCGATTGAATTGGTTCCGGTTTCTGCGTTTTCTTCAGTTGTCAGAGAAATATCAGAGATGCGGCCAACAGGTGACAGAAGGCGGTCTGTAACTGAAATTAAACAAACTCCTTGTTCTTTGGCACACTCAGCAACTTTTAATGTTTCGTTCGCATATCTGGGAAAGGAAAAAACAACTAATGCAGACTTATTTGTGAGATTACAAAACTTTTCATAGAAGTCTCCTGTAGGTGAACATAAACTTACATTTTCCCTTAATGAACTTAGCGTATAGGAGAACCAATAGGCGGCAGCATGGGAAACCCGATGTCCTGCAATCAATATTTGGTCAGCCTRGATCAGAACATCGACTGCTTTCCATATATCCTGAACGTTCGTATGATCTAATAGATGTCTTAAAATATGAACTTCGTTTTCTATCACTTTTGTAAAGGGATCTTGCTTGTCATCAATGTGGAGAATGGAATCAGTATTCGATAAGTCTATTTGATTTTGGTGCAGCAGCTGTTTTTGAATCCTCGACTGCATTTTACTAAACCCTTCAAATCCCAAGGAATAGGAAAACCGAATGACCGTTGTTTCACTAACCTCCGCTTCCCGACCAATTTGAAATGCCGTTTTAAAGGCGGCTTCATCCAAATTTTCAATCAGATAAGCGGCAACTTTTTTTTGACCTGCCGATAGATGGTCAAATTTTTCTTTTACTAATAATTTAAATGGAAGATGTTCCACCATATCACTCCTTTCTGATGAATTAAATACTTCTTTTAAAAATTATGACGAAGGAAATACTTCTTTGTTTTATACACTATCACAATTTAATTAGAAAAAGAAGAAGTTTTTGATTTTTTCGACAACTATTAACTTCGAACTTCCCTACAGTTTTTTATAAAATAATATTCCAGTTGATTTCTGAAATCCGCTCCTTTTACGCCGACTGTCAGCCGAGCCTCCTTGACGCAAGCGCCTGTGGAGTCTAGGCTAAACAGTATTTTGGCAGGAGTGCCGCAACTTTCTTCCATCCATTAAGAATTATAGTAAAAAAACTTGAAGGATTATCTAGTTAAAAATAATTCGGGATGAGACTAGCCTGGAGTTTTTTCTTAATGGACGTTCCCGGTGATTTCTGAAATCCGCCCCCTTTCCGCCAACTGTCTGCCAAGCCGCATCAAAGCAAGCGCCTGTGGGGTCTAGGCTAGACAGTATTTCGGCAGGAGTGTCGCAAATTTATTCAATCCAATGAGGATTACTCTGAAAAACTTAAAGTATAAACTAGTCTAAAACTTGGTTCCGAATAGAGCACCCTACAGTTTTTTCTTTTAAAACACAAAGTTGATTGGAGCGGGTGTTCGAGACTCCTGCTCGAAAAGCGTGGCATGGGAGACCCGGCAGGCGCGCCGAGGAGGCTCCCGCCCACCCGCGGAAAGCGAGTGCCTGAAGCGGAAATCAAATCCACCACCTATTACATTTATTGGTTGGGGGTGTGACCATTTCCGAACCACTTTTTTAGACAAAAGGGTCTCATCTGAATTTTTATACAAGTTGATTGGAACGGAAGCCGAGGAGGCTCCCCTGACCGCCCGCGGAAAGCGAGTACCTGGAGTGGAAATCAAATCCACCACCCAATTACATTTATTGGTTGGGGGTGTGACCATTCCCGAACCACTTTTTTAGACAAAAGGGTTTCATCTGAATTTTTTATACAAGTTGATTGGAGCGGGTGTGCGAGACTCCTCCGGAACAAACATGTCTAGAGGAGAACCCCGCAGGCGGAAGCCGAGTTAGGCTCCCCAGACTGCCCGCGGAAAGYGAGTGCCTGGCGTGGAAATCAAGTCCTCCACCAAATTACACTTCTTGGTTCGGGTCTCTAATTACTTTATTTGTAAAATCAATAACTTCATTGACACTAAGATATATGTTAGAATATTCTGTAGTTTCAACTTATTCAAGGGGGGCATTTTAATGGGGGAACCATCTAAAGGAAACGAGCTATTACAAGTTATTACAGAGGGGAAACAACCTCCGAATTGTGATCTAACGTTACAGATTGAAGCAAATTATGCCCAGGATGGAATTGCGAGAGGTGTATGGAAAGTAGATGAAAAGTTTATTAACGGAATTGGTGTAGCAATGGGTGGATTTGTCACTTCTGCAGCAGATATTATGATGGCTTATGCGATATCATCTAAATTAAGCATCGGACAATCCTTCGCATCCATTGATTTACATACTACCTTTCATCGACCAGTAAGATTAGGAGACGTACAAGTTGAAGCAAAAGTAGACCGAATCGGAAAAAAAACAGCTTATGTACTTGCAGATTTATTTCAAAATGATAAAAAAGTGGCTAGCGTTGTGTCATCAGTTATGATCCTTTAAACCATAAAAAAAGCATGTTGCACAAAAAAACCCTCGTAACATGCTTCTTTCATTTAGACTATTCGATAAAATCAAGAGAGCACAAGATTCACCGCTTCGCCTAATCACCTCATGGTAAATCAATTTTATATTTTCTTTGGATAGACACCTCATCAAATAAGCCATCGCAGCACGGGGCTTTTGAGATCCATGGTGAATAGACCGTAATCAATGACGACCATTTCATCATTCTCGTTATATCCGACATTATCTAAACGCAAATCTATTGGGATAATACCGTGCCTCAGGAATTTTAATTCCAACTTGATCAGTTTTGTATATTCCTTGATTGCAAACGGCACTTTCGTGTCCACCTTCTTCATGATTATCCAGCCCGTCCCATACTCCTTAACTGGACATAAATACTTTTTGACTTCCTCATTACAGTTATTGTATATATAGGCTTCATTTGCATTGCTTATTAGTCCTACTTGTGACAATGCAATTTTTAAAATATAGCCATTATTTAAATCATAGACAACCCGGTTAAAACCATGCCCGATTATTTTATACTTGAACTTGAGCGTTTTTCTGGCGGTAGATACTAATTGTCCAGCGGTTATATATATTTGGAATATCCCTATTTGAGATATCCAGGACTCAATGGCTTTTATCTCTTGCATGGACAGCATTGCACTTTTATTTGGCTGATGTAACCTTTCCTTACCATTGTTAATTGGCCACAACATTCCCTAAACGTCTCCTTTTTTTAAAATTTGTTACTAGAGAGATGGGTTTCCAGTGAGCTGTTACAATAAATACTTAGAAGATACGATAATAAGTAAAAGATTGTGTTTTGAACATTTTCTGAAAACAAACCAATATTACACATTTATCATTCATAATAAAGGATCTAACCAGTTTCTTACGAATCTCTCTTCGTAACAAGATATGATATTTATGAAAAATGGCTTGTACAATTACTGAGAAATTAACATTCAACAAGAATGCCCTAGTATCCCAATGTGTCCAACTCTTCCCATCCGTTGATTCACCTTCTTGTACCTTAAGAAACAGCAGCTGAATTATAGTAAAGTCCGTTTTCCTTTAACAAAAGATATGAAAAGACAGATGACAAATAGTTTGCCATCTGTCCAGCTATACTTTACTAATTTTTTTAAAAGTGCGTATGAAGATCAACTTAAAACTAAACCATCCTCTTTATACTTCAATCCTAAAGCTGTGAGTTCACACAAGGGTTATGTTCGGCTTACAAAAGCGCATTTTTGATCACATACATTAATTTATCTCACTTATTCAAAAACTCTTCTAATTCTTCAGAAGTTGGATAAGAAGACTGTGTACCACGTTTAGTGACACTTAAAGCAGCATATGCTGTAGCCTTTTTTATAGCATGAAGTACTTCGCCATTTTTTACAAAGAAATGTGCAAAGCATCCTATAAATGCATCTCCAGCTCCAGTAGTATCATTCGCAGTTACTTTAGGTGAATCGACAGTTTGAGTTTTTTCATTTGTTACCCACATGACGCCCTTGCTTCCCATTGTCACAATGACATTTTTTACTCCTTTTTTAATTAACCCGGACGCTGCTTCTCTAATTTGGGCCTCAGAGGCCACAGGCATTCCTGTTAAAATCTCCAATTCGCTCTCATTCGGAATAAAAAAGTCACTTTTGCACACATAATCAAAATCAAGTTCTTTTGATGCCGGTGCAGGATTCAAAATGACCGGAATGCCATGTTCATAACCAAATTCAATTGCACGGTAAACGGTTGGAAGCGGGATTTCCAGCTGAAGGACAATTAACGAGGCTGTCTTAAGTTTATCAGTTGCTCGCTCCACGTCTGCCGGCTTCAGGTGTTGGTTTGCTCCCTTAATAATCAGGATGCGATTTTTTGATTCTTGATCGACAAAAATCGGTGCAACACCGCTTGATATGCCGCTGACTTTATTGGTAAACTCAGTATCTATTCCGTGGCTTTCGAGGTTTTGAATGGTGTTATCGGCAAAGAGATCATCGCCAACCTTTGTTACCAACATAACTTTTGAGCCCATTTTGGCAGCTGCCACTGCCTGATTTGCTCCTTTCCCCCCACATCCAATCTTAAAGTCAGGCGCCTCAAGTGTTTCTCCTTCTTTCGGCATCTTATCAATGTATGAGATCAAATCAACCATGTTAGATCCAATTACTGCTATATCCATTTCCTTTTCCCCCTTATTTCTTCCCGGTTATAATCGTGAAAGACCTCTCTTCTCCTACTCCGAGCTTAATCAATGTTCCAGCTTTTTCTGCAGCGTTGAAGCCTTCTGGACGGCATGTTGCAGGCAGCACGAATGATGCAACTTGCTGATTTGCATTATGTAATACCCACCTTGTGGCATAATTCAATTCTGCTGTTGAAAAACTTGTAAAGAAAGTAACTCCATCGGGAGAAGCCATTTCAAACTCAACTTCTTCCTGATATAAATTCAGCTCATCTCCAAAAAATACAATCTCTGGATCATACATTTCCGGATTGTTTAATACTGTGAGCGATTCTTCGCCATTTAGCAGCTTCTTATTATAAACCAACCATTTTTCTGTCGGCTTTACATGGCCTGGAATCGATTCTCTAAGCTTGAAAACACCGTCTGGAATGTTCTGCTTCATAACGGCATTTTCTAAATATGAATAGTTGGTGTGGCACATATACTGAAGTGGCATTTCTGCACCCGATAAATTTTTTACATTCATGCTCATTTTAATAAAACCTTTTTCTTTGAACATTTCAACACTCGGAGTGGCAAGATAATGGTGACCGAACCCTTTGACATACTCTGTCTGACCAATTACTTTTATACCAATATCCGTTACTTCAATCCAAGATCTATCCATCCCGGCACATGGCATTTCTCCATGCATTTCATGGTCATCATTCGATCCCGGACAGCCATTGCTGATTAATCCAGAATGAAAGGCAAAACATCCATATGTATCTACGATCCTCTCAACCTTTTTAGGTTGAGAGAACATGCTCTTCATTTTAAGATCTACACCGTCAAATTCCAAATCCCAAATCATCTGACCCATATATGGGAGGACAACCATTCTTCCTCGTGAATTTGTTAGCTCAATCGCTTCAATACCTGATGGATAGCGGAATAAGCTTACACCGAATTCATTGTTGGTAAAAAAGACTGTTTTGTTCTCCTTAAAATAGTCCCGTTGCAGTTCAATTGTTCCCATCATGCTTTCCATCCCTTCCCTAGTTATATCCAAAAAGGACAGCAAAGTTTAACTGTCCTGGTCAGATGACAATTTTCTAAATTAGACTGATTCCACTGGCTTTTCTGAAGGCTGGACCGATGCACTTTGCTTTTTCATTTCACCGAAGAAATAGTAACCGACGTAGATAAAGCATGCCATCGATACAAGAAATGCTAATTGCATGGAACCGAAGAAATCAGATACAAACCCTTGAACTGCAGGGATGACCGCTCCGCCTACAATAGCCATGACAAGGATTGCTCCTGCCGTTTCTGTATATTTCTTCTCTTTTATAACTTCAAGTGTTTCAGCATAAATCGTCGCCCAGCATGGTCCAAACAGCATGCTGACAGCAACTGYAGCGTACACTGCCGTCATGTTTGGAACAAAAGCCACATACGCAAGAAGAGCTGAACCAATGATGGAGTAGCTAACCAATACCTTAGATGGAGAAAAGCGGGTCATCAAGAAATTGGCTATGAACTTACCTACAAAGAAAGCACTAAAGCTATATACCATAAAGGTTGAAGCTGTACGCTCGTTGATGTCAGGAATTAAATCGAGCGCAAGCCGAATGGTAAATGACCAAACCGTTACTTGCATACCGACGTATAAAAATTGTGCAGCAATTCCGTTCCGGAAGCGTTTGTTTCCACCTAAGTATTTCAGTGTTTCTATGATTCCAGGTGTTTTCCCTGTAACTTTGCTGCTATTCACCTCCGGCTTACAGGACGGGAACTTAGTGAAAATAAACAGTACAAGTATACCGATAAGGACAAAAATCATATATCTGTAGGGTTCTAGGGTATTTTCAAGCATTTTCAATCCAAAAGCCTGTGCCTCCACAGGAGACATAGTCGCCAATTGCGCCTCAAGACTTGCTCCTTTCTGGAAAACAAGGTATTTCCCAAGTAAAATTCCTGAAATCGCACCAATTGGATAAAATGTTTGGCTAATATTCAATCGAAGAATCGCATACTTGCGCGGGCCAATCATGGAACTATATGTATTTGCAGCTGTCTCAAGAAAACCTAAGCCAATTGCGATGGAAAAAATAGCAAATAAAAACATTGTATAGGTAGCCATATGCGAAGCTGGGTAAAACAATGAGCATCCCACAATATAGAAAAGCAAGCCTGTAATTATGGCAAACTTATAATTAGTTTTCTTTATTACCAATGAAGCAGGTATAGCTATCAGAAAATATCCTCCATAAAAAGCACTCTGTACTAAAGCACTCGCAAAATCACTTAACTCAAACACATGTTTGAACTGTGCAATCAAAATATCGTTCAAACTGGCAGCTACCGCCCATAAAGGAAAAAGCAAAGACAACAGGATAAACTGAAAAAAAGGTGTACGATTCAAATAACCATCTGGCAGCTGAATTATGTTTTGTTTTTTCATTATCTAACATCCCCTTGTGTCTATAGTTTTTTAAAGCGCTTATGCAATTCTTAATCAGAATCAGTATCCATCCAATACTGCTTCACCTTTCATAATCCTCACGCCCGAGCTTGCACCGACACGAGTAGCGCCAGCCTCAGCCATCGACTTCAAATCTTTTAAATCACGAATTCCCCCGGATGCCTTTACACCAGCCTTATCCTTAACAATCTTATGCATTAATGTAACATCCTCTACCGTTGCTCCCCCTGTTGAGAATCCAGTAGATGTTTTCACAAAATCGGCGCCTGCACGAAGTGAAATTTCGCAAGCAAGAACCTTCTCTTCTTCAGTAAGCAGTGATGTTTCGATGATCACTTTGACAAGTGCCCTTGTTTTAACAGAATCAACCACTGCACAAATGTCAGCTTCAACCTCCTCATATTCGCCTGATTTCAATAAACCAATCGCTATGACCATATCCACTTCTTCGGCGCCATTTTGAATAGCATTCTCTGATTCAATCACTTTTACTGCAGTCGTTGACGCTCCTAGAGGAAAACCAATGACTGTACATACCTTCACATCGCTTCCTTTTAGCTTCTCTGCTGCCGTTTTCACCTAGACTGGGTTTACACAAACGGAAGCAAAGCCATATTCTCTAGCTTCTTCACAAAGATTCACTATCTGTTCTTTTGTTGCCTCAGCCTTTAAAAAGGTATGGTCAATCATTTTTGCAGTACTCATTTTAATCTCTCCTCTTTCTCTAGTTAAAATAAAACGCTTTCAATATATAAAAAGGTATCGGGCGACCAGATGGGTTAAACTCCTAGTCCCCTTTTCATATAATCAGAATGTATGATCCACTGACCGGCAAGAATCCCTGATTTTAAGCTCTGGAGACAATAGATACTCCCGCTTCGGAAGCTCTCCTTTGAAACAAATCCGCTCATGCAAAAGCATAAAGGCAATCTCTCCTATAGCATTCATTGGCCTTGCAACTACACTAAGTTTCGGGCTCAAAAATGTCGCTATATCCACATCATCAAAACCTATAAATGACACCTCGCGGCCAAGCCTCCAGTTTAAATCGGCCAGCGCTTTCATACAGCCGATAGTCATCATATTGTTGGAAGAAAAAATAGCAGTTGGCCTATCATCAAGCTCAAACAGCTTTTCAGTACACTGATAGCCACTTTGCTCTCCGAAATCTCCATTAATGACATATCGTTCATCCAATTCAATGTTGTAGTCATCTAGGGCATGTTTATAACCCAAGAACCGTTCTAGCCCAGGGGTCGTGTTCTGTGGACCGCATATAATCGCTATCTTTTCATGCCCCTGAAGAATCAATTGCTGGACAGCCTGATAGGCCCCCTTCTTGTTATCAACAAGAACAGTATCCACTTCAAATTTTTTGATGCTTCGATCAACTGCTACTACAGGAATTTCCTGTTCTTCAAGCAGTTTTAGGTGCTCACCATCTTCATTGGCCGTAGTGATAATCACACCATCCACACCTCGCTCAATAAAATTTCTCACAATCTCTTCCTCGATTTTTGGGGATTCATTTGTACTGCTTAAAATAGTAAAGTATTCTTTTTCACGAGCTTTTTGTTCAATCCCTGCCATAACAAGCGGAAAGAACGGGTTCATAATATCAGGTACAATGACCCCGATTGTATTCGTTTCTTTTCGCTTCATTGTCCTTGCTGCAGCACTGCGAATATAGCCCAGTTCCTCAATGGCCTTTAGAATACGCTCTTCCGTTACTTTCCGAACGCCTCCTTGGTTATTAATGACCCGGGATACAGTTGCAATAGAAACGTTTGCAAGGTTTGCAACATCCTGAATATTTGGCTTTGACTCCATCTTTTAACACCTCAAAATGTAAACGTTTAGATTTTTTTAAAAAAATGTGTATAAAACAAGTAAAAATCAAAAAATTAATTACATTTAAAATGTAAACGTTTAGATTATTCTTGAAATTAGATTACCAGGTTGTTTGTGTAATAGCAAGTTTTTTTGTATGCGGTTACATGGAATTTTAGTCACTTGGATGATTTACTTTCACGTCTTTTTTACCTTTTCTAGGTTACTTCCTTTTTCCGCTTAGCCCCTTAACTTTCATTCTTTTTTTATTGTTATAATGGGCTAAGTTAATCCGTACAAGATGGACCTTTGGGCACTCCCCTTTCCTTCTTTTGCAAAAAAAAATGGTATATTATTCTTTGACATCAATGGTTTAAGACAAGGAGTGATGAAGTATTCGTAAAAGTTGGATCATTTCAGCAATGGTTGGATTATTGCTTATTTGTTTAAGTGTGATTGCCTTAAATTATTTCAAGAGCGATAAAACTGAAAAAGGGGAAAATGCGGAAGCCAAGGAATCCAAAATTCCTGAGGTTGATGAATATGGCGGGATCCATCTTGAAAAAGTCGGGGATAGGGTTCGCCAAAAAAATTGGGGAACCTTCAGATTACTAGAAACGAAGTCTATTAATGAGGCTTTTGAATTGGCACCGATGGTCATCACAGTCAAGGATATCCACAGGATTCAATTATCTTCACTCACAGATGAAGCAAAAGAGGAACTCAAGTCCTATACGGGATTGAGTTTTGAAGAGGCCTATTCGATATATTATAAAGAGAATTTATCCATGGAGGAAATCGATCAACGGGCGGCGTTGTCTAAAACGGATATCGATGAAGAGGTTTCTTATCTAGAGATAACTTATTCTGTTGAAAATAAAGATTCGAAGGAACTTCAGTTCTTCAGCATGGAAAATGTTACTTTCAATGATGATCTTACATATGATGTGCCTTCTAAAAATTTCATCCATTCCGGGGATACTTTTATGGGGACAAAAAAAGTAAGTCGATCAGATTACCAACCAGGAGAATTGAGAAAAGGCACAATTGGTTTATTGGTTGATCCAGAGGCAAAATTAGATCGGCTCGATTCCTTTTCATTCACTACCGATGATATAGAGGATGGTGAGTCTCATGAATTATTGGTGGATGGGACTTCATTTGAAATTCCCCTAAAAGGAAAGTAGATTTATCGTCTATAAACCCTAAATAAGGGGAAACTCGAATAAAGGTTTCCCTTATTTAGGGTTTCATCTGAGCTCCCTTACGATAACTGATATGCTTATCTCCCCCCGGCAGTAGGGCTCTGTGCTTCCTCCATTAATATTCTGCGCAATATTTTCCCGACAGCTGATTTTGGCAATTGCTCCCTGAACTCAAAACTTCGCGGCACTTTATATCTGGCAAGTCGCTGCACGCAAAACTCCCTGATTTCCTGCTCCGTAACTGACTTGCCTTTCTTTAAAACTATGGCCGCTTTTACCGTTTCCCCACGGTATGAATCCGGTACTCCATATACACATGTCTCTTTCACGGCTGGATGCTGATAAATAATATCTTCTACTTCGATTGGATATACATTATAACCGCTTGCAATGATCATATCTTTCTTCCTGCCTACGATATAGAAATATCCCTCTTCATCCATCGTCGCGATATCCCCAGTGTAAAGCCATCCATCCCGCAAAGCTGTTGCGGTTTCCTCTGGATTTTCCCAATATCCCTTCATTACTTGCGGACCTTTAATGATCAGTTCGCCTCTTTCTCCTGCTTGCAATTCATCAACGCCTGTTTTCAAATCGACGATTTTAGCATCGGTATTTGGATATGGAATTCCGATACTTCCTTGTTTTTGCTGTCCTATGACTGGATTACGGTGTGTAGTGGGGGAAGTTTCCGACATCCCGAATCCTTCTAATATTGTAATCCGTAATTTTTTTTCGAACTGTTGAATGATTTCTATCGGGAGCGGCGCAGAACCACAGCTGCAGTACTTAAAGCAGCATAAATCGTCCGCCGTCAAATCCGGGTGATTCAATAAAGCAATATACATGGTCGGGACACCAGGAAAAATGGTTGGCCGATGTGTTCGAATCAAATCTACCACCTTATCTATTTCAAATTTCTCTAATGTGATATAAATTGATCCGGCATATATGGCACTATTCAATCGTCCATTACCAAAGACATGGAATAATGGGGTCAATCCAAGCATCCGTTCGCCAGGACTTTGGAGTTGAAGGGCATGAGCCGTGAAAGCAAAATCTTGAAATACATTCGAGATCAAATTAAAATGCGTGAGCATGACCCCTTTTGATTTCCCTGTAGTTCCCCCTGTATATTGAAGAACAGCCACAGCTTCCTTTGGGTCGATGTCAAGAACAGGAAGTTCCTTATCTTTCCTTGATAAATCCGTTCCAGTTTCCATTAATTGCTCGGCAGATATGAACGTTAACTTTTCAGAAAAACTTGTTAGCGCTAATATTTCCCGTTGTACCTCCCGCCCAATGAACCAATTGGCTCCGGAATCCCGTAATATATAGTCCAATTCACTCGACTTATACAGTGGGTTCACTTGAACGACCATACCTCCCAAACGATGGGTGGCATAATAGGCAATGATATATTCTAGACAATTTGGCAGCATGATTGCTATACGATCGTCTTTTTGAAATCCACGGTTGTCTAAATTCACAGCAAAACGATCTGCGGCATCCTTTAATTCCATATATGTCATTTCCCGATCCCCATCTATTACGGCCTTGCAGGTTGGGTAAAGTCGGGCTGAACGTTCAAGGAGTCCATATAAGGACAATACTGGAATGTCAATTTCTGCTGGGGTATCTTTCGGATAAAATCGATGCCAAGTTCTAGTCAATTTTTTCACACCTCATTTTTTACTATTAAAATGGAGCATAGTCACCTGTCAGCCAATTTGATCATCCTTGCCTCATTTATCGCGAATGATTTTAAAAATCCCTGTCCCCTTAGCAATGATGTTGCCTTCAGCATCTTTTATTTCTCCTTCAGTAAAGGCAATTTTGTATCCTTTTTGCAGGATTTTTGCTTCCGCAAAGAGTTCCCCGCTTGATATGCTAGCTAAATAATGTACTGTTAAACTTGTCGTCACGACTTTAGATTTGGTAACGGAACGAGTCACCATTCCTAGGATGGTATCCAGCATGGTGGCATGAATGCCCCCGTGCAGTGTTCCATTGACATTAAGTAAATGTTCTTCAATGTTTAGCTTTATCGTTACATTTCCTTCTTCAAACCGAATGATTTCAAACCCAATATGCGAAAAGAATGCACTACTTTCGAATTGATTCCGAATATCCTCCACTTCAACAGGCAATCTTCCTCCCCCTCACTTTTGCGCGATTCAAATTATATACGGAAAGGAGCAGAAACGTATGGGGTTTCCGCTCCTTTATCGTTAGACTATATCGTTTCAATCATGATCGCCATTCCCTGGCCGCCGCCTACACAAAGTGTAGCAACTCCATATTTTTCTTTCCTGCGAATCAGTTCATGTATTAGCGTTGTCACGATCCTTGCGCCCGTCGATCCGACTGGGTGCCCAAGTGCAATGGCGCCTCCGTTTACATTCACCTTGTTTTCATCTAGCGATAAATCCCTGATTACTGCCAATGCTTGTGAAGCGAACGCTTCATTTAATTCGAAAAGCCCAATTTCTTCAACTTTTTTCCCGGTGCGCTCCATAAGTTTTCCAACGGCTGGTACTGGACCAATTCCCATCACTTCAGGAGAAACTCCGGCAGTCGCCCAATCGACGATCTTTGCGATCGGCTGTACTTGCAACCGTTCCGCTTCACTGGCTTTCATTAATACCAATGCGGTCGCCCCGTCATTACGACCACAAGCATTACCGGCAGTGACGGTTCCGTTTTCCCTGAATGCCGGTTTTAAGCTTGCAAGCTTTTCCATTGTGGTGTCAGGGCGTGGATATTCATCCGTTTCAATGATAACCGTACTCTTCCTGTCAGAGACCTGGACAGGAACGATTTCATCTTTGAATCTTCCTTCTTCCATAGCTTGCGCCGCTTTTCGTTGACTTTCCACTGAAAAGGCATCTTGTTCTTCCCTGGAAATGTTGTATCGCTGTGCGACATTTTCAGCGGTGATTCCCATCCCTAAACTTTTTCCATAAATTTCTTGAGGCTGCTGCCCAGCTTCAGTATTAGAATCAACTAGTTGGGTCCTGTCTCCCCCGAAACGGGCACTTCTTAAATAAAGCGGTGCCCGGCTCATGCTTTCCGTACCCCCGGCAACGACTATATTTGCTTGACCTGAGCTTATCTGCTGTGCTGCTGAGGTGATGGCTTGCATTCCAGATGCACATAACCGGTTTACCGTAAAAGCCGGTGCAGAATCGGGAATCCCTGATCGCAATGCTGCCACCCTCGCGACATTCGAGGATTCGGTCGTTTGCCTAACCTCCCCGAAAATGACTTCATCCACTTGTTCCGCTGCAATATTTGCCCGCTTGATCGCTTCTTTAATGGCAATGCTAGCCAAATGACCGGAACTAATCTCTTTAAATGCTCCACCGTACCTACCAATTGGTGTTCGAACAGCACTCACGATCACGATATCTTCTCCCATTTCGTTCCTCCCCCTTGAAATTCCGGATACTTGGGCAAAAGACTACCTGCCCGAATAAAACAGTAAACATTCAGCACTCTTCCAAGACATTTCTTGCAATGATTAAACGTTGGATTTCATTCGTTCCTTCATAGATTTTCGTTATTCGGGCATCCCGATAAAAACGTTCTACTGGATATTCAGCCATATATCCCATCCCGCCATGAATTTGTACCGCTTTATCCGCCACCCGATTAAAAACGTCAGAAGCGAACAGTTTGGCCATTGAAGCTTCCTTGATCACTTTTTTTCCTTCATCAATCTTTTGTGCCGCCATCATCGTCAATGCTCTTGCGGCTTCCGTTTCGGTTGCCATATCAGCAAGCATCCATTGAATCGCTTGGTTGTCAGCGATCGGTTTACCGAATTGGATGCGCTCTTTGGC
>NZ_JBFUIQ010000050.1:0-26468 GCF_056401795.1 Peribacillus sp. P4_D6 | reverse complement strand
GTTTAATTTTTTCCAAAAATGTGCTGAGAGTTATATCTTCTAAATATTTTTCAAAATATAATTCAGCTTCATCAAATATTTGATCCATGACTACCTGRGTATTKGAAGATATGACACATTTTTTCTCCGGATCGCCTGTACACCACTTTGGTTTCAGGGTTCCATGTGAGACCGCTATATAAATATCCGCCAAACTTACCTCTTCAGGGTTACAGTCTAGTATATAGCCTCCGCCCACACCTTCTTTAGTCTTAACAAATCCCTTTTTTCTTAAGCTGCTCATCATTTTCCGAATCCTAGCCGAGTTTGTACAAACGTTTTCTGCGATGGACTCACTGCTTGCCATATGATCTGGTAGATAAGCTAAATAGACCAAACTATGCACAGCTATTGTAAAATCACTATTCACTTTACGTATCCTCCTCAAGGAGATTACTGTAATATTAATATTTACAGTTGATAAAGTCAACTCAAAAACCTCAACAGCTTCCTCCATTATATTTGATCAATTTAGTATTGCAGTGAAATCCCCACTTTACGCTTTTAATATTGCCCAAGTTAATGAGCCTTAAAGTAAGACTTGGTGGTAATATTTATCCCTTAATTATAGATACACTAAATTGACAACGAATCCATTCTTTCTTCATGAATGGTTTTTCTATTTACAAACATTCAAATAAAAAACACCCGATTACTCGGATGATTACTTTAATCAATTTTTATAATCACTAACTCATTAATGGTTTAGCGCTTAAATAAACAGATTAATAGAAAAGATATATTATTTTTTACATTTAGATTTCAATTTGAATTTTGATTCCCATTTGTTGTCTTTAAATTTACATTTGTGTTCAAATTTAAGCTCACACATAGGAAAACACACCTTACATTTTTTTACAAAATCATTTATCATTATAACCACCCTCCTTAATACTATATATGCATCTTTTGATAGAAAGTGTGGACAAGTATAATTTTTTGGCGAATTTACTTTCCAAATAAAAAAGCCTCACATAGATGGAGGACTTACCTTACCATTCCAAAACAAAAACCACCTTTTCTGAATCATTCATTCAGAAAAAGTGGCTTAAGAAACAAAAATGAAAGATAAACCAAAATTTTATATAAAATCGGTAGAAGGATTAGACTAAATCCATTTCGATATTATATAAAATTTTGCATCCAATCTTCCAAGAACATTGATATATCAAGGTTTCATGCTATCTTATTTTGTTTGTTGTTTATTCATGGCGCTCATCATTTGATTAATTTTCTTTTGGGATGGTTTCATACCCATTTGCATCATCATCATTTTCAACATTTGTTCGTTAATTGGCGGATTTTTCTTTAAGTAATCCATCATGTATTTACGAGCGATGAAAAATCCCAGCACTACTCCAGCAATCAATGCCAGTACGCCAACTAGAATGTAAACCCACATACTATTTCCTCCTTCATGTTGTCTAACATCAGTGTACTAGACCAAAGGTTATTATACAATACCCGCTACCGAAAAGTCCCCCATTTAGACAAATTTTCTTTCTTTTATCGGTTTTAACCAACCGTATTTTTCATGTTCAAAATCAATGGCCAGAAAACTCGCTTCATATTTTCGAATACTTTCAAAGAAAGCCGTTTCCGCTTCATAGTCTCCTTCAGCTTCAAGAGTAATGGAATCATTCTGAATGATTAAAACGGCTTTACTTGATCCGTTTGTTTTTTCTAAATAGTATTTTCCATTTTGAGTCCAATAATTCATCTTTTTTTGCAAACGTTGTTCAATAGCTAACTGCAACTGGATAATCGGGACTTTTTTGGTGACATATTCGATTTGTTTTTGCAAAATACTCTTTAGTCTGCCCCTTGCTTGAATATATTCCAAAAACAAATTGAAAAATAGCTTTTCTCTTCCATAATAATGATGGGCAAATTCATCTTCGATTAAATAAATTTGATAGGTTCTCATCAGCCAATGCCTCCTAGCTTTCCTATTTTGGTACGAAACATCTAACCACCAGCACCCTGTCCACTATTTTCCACTATTGATGACTTTCCCCTTTAACTGACACATTTAAACGAAATTTATTTATTCTCATTATATATTGACAAACAAAAAAGATATGTTGTTTGCTGGAGAAATTTTCTTCTTTTTTTGTCGAATGGAAGATTTCCTTTAGTATAGAAGCACATTCAATATGAAATAGGACTCTTTTGATAAAAAAACTGACACCAATCTAGTTGGTGTCAGTTCCGCATTATTGTTATTTAAGCATTTCTTTAACAAGAGCAACTACATTTTCTACAGTGAAACCGAATTCCTCCATGATTTTACCGCCTGGTGCAGAGGCTCCAAAATGATTGATGGCCAATATTTCACCCTCATCACCTGCATAACGATCCCAGCCAAACGGTGAAGCCACTTCGATAGCTAAACGTTTTTTCACTGCCGGATTGATTACGCTTTGTTTATATTCTTTTGATTGAGTTTCAAATCGGTCCCATGATGGCATGCTGATTACCGCAACATCAATTCCTTCGTTCGCTAAAGCTTCCTGTGCTTCCACAGCCAAGTTCACTTCGGAACCAGTCGCAAGAAGTAATGCATCGGCTACTTCTTTCTTAGAAGCAGAGATGATGTAAGCACCTTTTGAAACACCTTCATACGCAGTTTCGGAAGTGCCTTTTATTGTTGGCAATCCTTGACGAGTCAGTACAAGAGCAGTTGGTTTATTTGTAGACTCCATAGCCACTTTCCAGGCTGCTGCCGTTTCATTGCCATCAGCTGGACGGATTACCCCTAGGTTAGGCATTGCGCGCAATGATGCTAATTGTTCGATTGGCTCATGAGTCGGTCCGTCTTCCCCTACAGCAATGCTGTCATGGGTGAACACATAATTAACAGGAAGTCCCATCAGTGCTGCCATTCTTATGGCAGGACGTAGATAATCAGAGAATACGAAGAATGTTCCTCCATATACTTTTAAGCCACCATGAAGTGCCATTCCATTTAAAGCCGCACCCATAGCGAATTCACGTACACCGAACCATATATTACGGCCACTGTAATTACCAGGTAACAGATCTGTCTCACCTTTGATGGCAGTATTATTAGACCCGGCTAAATCCGCAGAACCCCCAATGAAGCTAGGGACCTTTTTGGCGATCGCATTCAGTACTTCCCCACTTGAAGCACGGGAAGCTAATGTCTTACCTTCTTCATAGACTGGAATTTCCTGATCCCATTCAGCAGGCAGTTCACCTTTAATTGCAAGCTCTAATTGCTGTGCTAACTCAGGATGTGCTTCTTTGTAATTTTTAAATAATTCATTCCAAGCTTCTTCTTTTTGAGCTCCTGCATCAACAACAGCTTCATTGAAGTGTGAATACACTTCTTCAGGTACATGGAAGTCCTTTTCGAATGTCCATTTGTATGCTTCTTTTGTCAATTTAAGCTCATCTGCACCAAGCGGAGCGCCGTGAACGGCAGATTTACCTGAACGATTTGGTGAACCGTAACCGATAACCGTTTTCACTTCGATTAATGTTGGGCGTGCTTCGTCGGTTTTCGCTTCTTCAATCGCTTTAGCAATTTCCTGAAGATCATTGCCATCCTCAACGCGGATATATTGCCATCCATAAGATTTGAACCGGTCTGCTACGCTTTCACTAAATGATTGACTTAAGTCGCCGTCAAGGGAAATATCATTAGAATCATATAAAACAACAAGTCTTCCCAGTTGTAGATGTCCAGCTAATGAAGCGGCTTCTGCAGAAACACCTTCCATTAAATCTCCATCCCCACAAA
This sequence comes from Peribacillus sp. P4_D6, assembly GCF_056401795.1. Lineage (NCBI taxonomy): Bacteria > Bacillati > Bacillota > Bacilli > Caryophanales > Bacillaceae > Peribacillus > Peribacillus sp. P4_D6. The sequence continues at coordinate 22,663 of NZ_JBFUIQ010000050.1, read as the reverse complement.
TGCTATATGTATAATGATCGACCACATTATAAGAATCGCGGTTATAGCTTTCTGCCAAGTGACGTTCTGCCATTGCCATTCCGACTGCCATTGCGATACCTTGTCCAAGCGGCCCGGTAGTTGCATCCACACCAGCCGTATGTCCGAATTCAGGGTGTCCTGGAGTTTTACTGCCCCATTGACGGAAGCTTTTCAAATCATCGATAGATAAGCCATAGCCCGATAAATGAAGAAGGCTGTATAACAGCATAGAACCATGTCCAGCTGAAAGAACAAAGCGATCTCTATTAAACCAATCTGGATTTTTCGGGTTATGGTTCATATATTCGGTCCATAGTTTATACGCCATTGGCGCTGCACCCATTGGCATACCCGGATGGCCGGAATTAGCCTTTTCAATTGCATCAATTGATAATGTACGAATCGTATTGATAGAAAGTGCATCTAATTTATCTAACATATTGTAAAAACATCCCTTCCTGTAATGTACCTCTTTATATTATAGTGACAAGCATAATATCACAACTAAAATCACTATTTAATGCCCCAATATTACAATTTTCTAGGAATAAGAAGTCACCTATTTAGATTAAACTAAATAGGAGAATACATACATGAATGCACTCTCTTTTTACTCCAAAATGCCAAAGAATCCTCAAATGGAATATTCCATCAGAAGAATCCAAGCATTAATGTAAATTTCGTTTTTCTTTTATATTTTTTATCTTTTGAGGAGTGACGTCATTACCCTCTGGATCCACGACTTTCACATGCTCCAACGTGTCGGACATGGATTTTCTGAATGTTTCCAAATACTCACTTCTCAATTGGGTTTGCTCTTTCGCTTCAACTTCCGTCAAGCCTTCACCCTTTGCCTTTTTAGAAAGTTCATTTATACGGGCTATTTTTTCTTTTGATAACATAATTTCGCTCCTTCATAATCTGCGGATATTGTCATGGTATTAAAAAAAAAGCGAAATTACAAGTTCTATGATTTACTTTCCTTTGTATTCATTTGATGTTCGAGAAAACGCCTGTTCACAGTAGCCTTAGATACATTGTATCCAAAGCCCCTTAATGTGGCTGCGATTTCTGAGAATGTTAACCCATTGGCACGCAGTTTAATAATTTCTTCAATAGGAATCTCCATACGGTCCCTTCCAGTGGAATTCCTTTGATTCTGAAGATTTTTTTGAGGACGGTACCCTTTTTCAACGGCTCTCATCATTCCGCGCTTTATTTTAAGATTATGTAGTTTCCTTTGATATTCTTCTACAATGCCCACTATCTGAATGACCATGGCATCCGAATCCGATAACTCCAGCTCCCCATCGTGTGAGAGAGTATAAATTTTCACATCTTCTTTAAGGATGACATGGAAAAGGGCTATTTTGGCATTCCCTCTTCCCAGTCTTGTTTCATCCTGGATTAATAGCACTTCAGCTTCTTTGGTTTTAAATAGTTCGAGCATGTCAAAAATGCCATCCCGATTCAACTCATAACCACTTGCCTGTTCTTTTATAATGGAGACAACTTCCACATCCATCTTTTCAGCCAATTTGACTAATTCATCTTCCTGCCTTGCCAATGATGTTTCCTGTGACTCTTTTTCGGTGCTGACCCTACAATAGATTACCGCCTTCATAATACCCTACCTTTACTACTTACTGCTCACTGGCCAAATTCTGGACAAGTTCTTCCCCTTTAACCGGTATGACAATGACTTGTCCAGGCTTTATCGAATCCGCACTGACTCCATTATTCTCTTCTATCCAACCAATGAATTCTTTTTTTGTCAAATTTGATTCTTCATATTCTTCGGCAATTCCCCATAGGGTGTCACCCTCGCTTACTTCTATAGAAAGGAAATCCTTTTTTTGATCATTGTTCAATGTACAAGAGAATAAAATTGAAAAGATGAATACTGATCCCGCTAATAGAATCGTATAAATATAATTTTTGTATAATTTTTTCATAATAATCCCTCCAAAGCGAATGTTCGTTCGTATGTTATGATCAAATTATAATACGAACGTTTGTTTCAGTCAACAACAAATTCGAACTTATGTTTGTATAGAGATGGGGGCCATGCTATAATGTAGCAAAGAACATTGGGGAAGAGGTGCACAAATGACAAAACTATCAAAACGGCAGCAAGATATTCTTGATTTCATTAAAGAAGAGGTCCGCCAAAAAGGGTATCCGCCTTCCGTACGGGAGATTGGCGAAGCGGTGGGACTTGCATCAAGTTCAACAGTACACGGACATTTATCCCGCCTGGAAAGTAAAGGCCTTATTAGACGTGACCCAACCAAGCCAAGGGCCATTGAAATAATGAATTTGGAGGAAGCGAACAATATTCCCAAAGTCAATGTCGTGAACGTGCCGTTACTTGGAAAAGTAACAGCGGGCATGCCGATAACGGCCATTGAGAACATTGAAGAATACTTTCCGCTTCCCGAAAGCATGGTTCCACATGATGACCATGTATTCATGCTGGAAATCATGGGTGAAAGTATGATAGAAGCAGGAATTCATGATGGAGATTATGTCATCGTGAAACAACAAAGCAGTGCCAATAATGGAGATATCGTCGTGGCGATGACGGAAGATGATGAAGCCACTGTAAAACGATTCTTTAAGGAACCGGATTACATAAGGCTTCAGCCTGAGAACTCAAATATGGAACCAATTATTTTACGAGATGTTTCGATACTTGGAAAAGTAATAGGCTTATATAGACAAATACACTAAAAGCGCTTCCCGCGCTTTTTTTGTTTGTTTAATTTATGTCCAGAATTCTCTCAATATGCATATGGAAGAGTAGATATTGAAATATTTTTTAATAGAATCTAGTTCACGGGAATTTATACATCCTTTATAAGGGATGAAAGTTATACTATCGCCTTTCTGGTAATATGTACTTTGGAAAAAAGCTCATTGAAATAAAAAAAAGAGGATTTAAAATCCCCACTTTAATAAGGTTTAGATCGACCAAGTCATTCCACTTTTGAATCTGCACTTGTTGACAAGCATTTGCAAGTGCAGGGAAAAAAATACATATATTTATTTTTCCCCTATAACAAACTTCCAACCATATCCATCAGAGGCCCGTTGAATTAATACTTCAATAAGTAATTACGACATGGCTGTTTCCATTGGCTGAATTACCATTTCCCTAGTTACCCCTACCATCAAAATAATGCCTCCTCAACTAAGAGAAGGCATTTCGTTATTTCTCAATATAGACCGAACGAATCAGCGTCCGGGTTCTTTCAGTACCATCCACATTTTTTTCCTTAACATCTATTGTTACATTATAAACACCTGACTTAGGTACTTCTGGAAGGGTGCCAGTAAAATTTTCAGTATCCATTGCCTTAATTGAGTTTTTTTCACTAATTTCATTACCGGTTTCATCTATCAGATGAACCAAAAATGTTGTACTGATTGGTCTTTTTTTATCATTCATTGGATTCTTTATTAAAAATTTTGCATCTTTTTGCTTAACTTTACCGGCCATACTTAATGTAATGGGATTCTTTTCGTTAAATTGTGCTGTGAACAGGAAGGCGTCTTTTGGCGATTTAGTCTTCATTCGTACTTTCCAGTCACCAATTTCAAGGTTATTTCTGTAGAATGATTGGATGCTTGCACCATTAAAAAAGGAAGTTTCATTTTTGGCTGAATGAACCTTTAAGGAAGGTGAATACTTTTTATTGGATGGAGAAATCAATTCAACCTCGACATCATTTGAGGCTGTATATATGCTTATATTACCTGGGGCAGCTTCATTTACATGGAAGCTTTGTTCGACCCAGGCATTTTGTTTCAGGACATCACCCAGAACGGTTTGAGCGAGTGCGGTTGTAATGATATCATCTTCAACTCGTTCTTTATAATTGACATGATATGCAGGAATTCCAGCGGTGGATGTGCTTTTTAAATAGGGTTCAATTCTTGAAAATACAGCTGAGCCAACTCGAATATTGTCGTGATCAAAGTTGGGATCCGTAAATAAATGTGTTGCATAGGGTATTTTTGTACTCCATACATTCACCAGTCCATCATTTTCCCCATATGATGATAAATATTGTCCCCCCATTGATAAGGCTGATAGTACCGGGCCTCTGTTCATACCTGCCACAGTGAAATACAAGTTTTTACGAGAGTTGATATGGTTATCCGTGACAGAACGAAATTCAGCCATTTTACCAACTTGTAAAGAATAAGTTCCCTCATCTTTTTGACCTAATAAGGAACCAAGCCAGCCCGCATACCAGCTATAAGCCAAATCAGCTAAGTGAGAACCATGATGTGGGGAGGCTAAAGTGATCACCCTTCCAACATATTGATGTGCTCCATAGTGGACTAGAGCCGCTTGGGTGTCTGGGCCCCCTTTGCTGTGCGCTATAATATTTACTTTTTTGCCCCCGAAATGGTTACTGATTTCTGAAAGCATTTGAGCTAAAAGCCTTCCATTGGCATATTGGCTCACTGACCCATTTCCAGCTGAATCATGAAGCTGAACAAAAACCGTTTGGTAGCCAGCTTCATACGCTTTGGTATACATATCATTGACACCATGATATTCCGTTTCGCCATACCAGCTGGTTGAACTGCCGTTTTTCCCTTGAACAAACACGATCGGTGGTTTGTTTGTATCAAGATTGGGAGGAATACTTCCAAGAAACCAATCCCCTGGACTGAAAGTTTCGGAGGGCGGTTTCAATTTTCCTGCTGAGGAAATGTCTGGCTTTGCCATAAATAATATGGTTAGAATGAGGACAAGAAAAACGACATAATTGATTACATTCCTTTTCAAGGGTTATCTCCTCCAATATCATCTGGAATTTTTTTGAACTCATCCAATTACCAATGCCCAGCTTCCATAGCCTTCATTAGTATATAATTGTACTTTTGCATACCATTACCTGCTATCTTCATAAAGATGGGAGAAAAAAACTAGAAGAAGTTTCATTTATAATAGAGAAAAAGTATGAAGATTTGACTTCCATTCATTTATGTATGTGTCTTTTTCATTTTATGAAGACGTGCTTTGGAGAAAACGGAATGCTGCCAATTCACGAAAATAGAGAACAAGCCCTTATCCTGCATAGGATAAGGGCTTGTTCATCCAGATTAACTTTTCCTTCGAATTTGCCATTGTCCATTTGCTCCTATTCATGGTGTTCAGAAGTCCGCCCTAAACATTAAGTAAATACTTTTCTTTAACGGCAATTGGCTGTCATTATTGGAATCTCAGTAACAATCGTATATTTGCACAAGAAGATTGGATTTGTACACCTTTTACTCCATACACGTATTTTACAAATGTTCTAATGTCAGCAGCTCCTATGCAACTTCAAAAGAATTATTTTCCCTTTCCTCTTTGTTCCCCCTTTCCATCGTTACTTGAATCTTGTCCTATGGAAGTCAGGATTGTATGGATTCAAATGGCCACTCTGCTGAGGAAATGCTGGTTCAATTGAAGCTTTAACTACATTTAAAGTGTAGGTCAGGGTCAAAAAAAATGATATCGTCAATCGAGAATCCTACACAATCAGCAAATAAATAAGCCTTATCGATTCGTAAAGGAATCTTATATTGCTCATAGTCAATGTAAGTCCTCTTGGCCATCTTCAGCACTTTAGCCATTTCATCTTGAGTTAATCCTTTATACTTCCTGGCTTGTTTAAGTGTGAACTTAACGCTTGTCATATCTTGTCACCCCCTATCTAAAAAAATAATATCACACTTGAAGTATAGTTACCAACATTTTTCCGCAAAATTCACGCACTTTTCGTTTACTCACTTTCACTCATAGTGTATATTCAAGTAAGAGGTGAAGAAATATGCACATTGGTGAACGGATTAAAATGTTAAGAAAAGAAAGAAAAATGACACAAGAAGATTTGGCAAAAGTATTAAAAGTAGCTCCTACGGCAGTATCAGCTTGGGAATCCGGACGGAATAAACCTTTAATGGATAAATTGAGCATGATGTCCACTTGTTTTGAAATACCGCTATCCCACCTCATTGAAGGAGCGCCTATCGTTAGAAATAATCCTGGAATGGAATTCCTAAATGAAAAAAATGTAAGATTAATTGGTGTCTACGGAAATATCCCCGCTGGAGAGCCTAATTTCACCAACGAATATATAGAAGCGTATATGCCGACATTAAATTCGATGCTTAAATCGGATAAAGAATATTTTTTCCTTAGAGTGAATGGCAATAGCATGAATAAAGAATTCAGAGACGGATCATTGATTCTCGTTGAAAAAACAACCTACCTTGATAACGGGAAAATTGGAGTGGTCTTGGTAAATGGACACGATGCTACGGTCAAAAAAGTGAGAATCAATGAAGAAAACATCATACTCACTCCCTGCAGCACGGATCCTTTTTATGAAGAAAAAACCTATAACATAAAAAATGATAGAGTCCGTATTTTAGGAAAAGTGGTTCAAGCCATTAAAATATACGATTAATATCCAACTCGAGGGTTTCTTACGGGAAGAAAGTAAAATAAATGAATAATGAGCAGCCAAACATAGATTCAATTCTTTCAGTTTATCAACTTAATTGCTGTTGCATTTTAGGTACAAGCCATCATGGTTTGTGCTTTTTAGTATTGTTCTTTTATTTGTCTTTACATTAAATCCATTTAAATTTATGTCAGCCCATAAAAAAGGCATACCTTACATACGGAAGGACCGAATCTGGACGGCAGAATGTAGAGTTTTTCATTACATGCATATTCCTGAATCAAAAAGGCCCCTCTCTTTTTGAGAAGGGCTTACTGTGTGGTGTGCTTCTAAAAGGTATAAATAATTATTAATTATTCAATTCACCCGCAGTTTCTGGTTAACCGTAATGGTGTACTGACTGTCAAGACCGTTCCAATCTTTAATTTGCTGAACCGTACTGCCATAAGAATTGCTTAAGGAATATACTGTATCCCCACTAACGACAGTGTGGTATACAGCTGTACTTTTCTTAGTTAGATTGAAGCATTTAACTAAACCGTTTACATGTCCGCGAGCCAGTGATTCGATAAAGGATGCCGTTTTCAACTTTGCTGCGTCATTTACATTATCGATAAATCCATTTTCAGTCAGGAGTGCAGGCATGTCCGTTTCACGGAGTACATGTAAATCTCCTGTTTTTTGTCCTCTGTCCTGGATGTTGATAAGCTTCATGACCTCTGAATGAATATGATCTTGATACGTTTTCGTTATCTGGTTAGTAGACGTATAAATGTAATCCTCGTACCCGGTTCCTCCGCCGGCATTAATGTGGATGGAGAGAAAAAAGTCAGCTCCCCACGCGTTCGCTGCATTCGTACGATCGTTTAAGGTGGGGAAGATATCTTGGGTCCTGCTCATTTTCACAGAAACGTTATTATATTCTATCAATAAGATGTCTTTAATTCGGGTTGCAATGTATAAAGTTAAATCCTTTTCTCTCAATCCATTCCCGACCGAGCCTGAATCCGTACCGCCATGGCCGGGATCAATAAATACTTTCACCATTTCTATCACCTCTATTAATCTTATGTTACGTATTAACAAATGCTTGTACACATAACTATCGGATTAAAGAAATTCTGCCGTTCTCAAAAAAAAATACACCCCCTAAAGGTGAAGTGGCATTATATGATGACATTCGCCCAATGGTGGGGAATTCTTTGAAAAGACTTTCTCTATTTTTTTACTTTCGCATCAGGAATTTTTGGAGAATAAGCCATCTATAATCTAAGGAACAAGGAGATTGAGGGATATTTAAAAAAGTCAACATTAACACAAATTTATCGGTTTTTGGTTTGCCGTTTCCACTAATATTATATTGTAGCGTCCCTTTCGTAGTTTCCGCCTTATACTTTTCTATTTTTCAATGTCAGCACACCCCACTTTATTTAGATTAATTTACTTGTGTGACAAGCTATTGGTTTCATTCATAAAAATTGCTAAATGGAATCTTTGAATTTTTTACGAAAGCTATAGAAAATGATAATGTGAACTTTCAATCCTAAACATTGTAGGGATTCTAAAAGGAGAGATTGTATGATAAATGAATATGATAAGTATGAACAATTAGTTAAAAAGTTGGATCAAGGAAACAAGCTAATTCGCGCGTGGGAATTAATGGGCGGAATTTCTGCAAATGTGACAGGACTGGAAATATTACAATCGTCAGGGCGGATCGTAAAAATGATCGTTCGTCAGCATGGTGATAATGACTTGAAACGGGATTCAAATATTGCTTCATATGAACACAAGCTCTTAGGGATATTGAAAGCTGCCGGTTTGCCTGTACCAATGCCCTATTACTTTGAGCAATCCTGCGAGATATTTTCCAAGCCATGCATACTTATCGAGTTTATTGAGGGTAAGTCAGAATTCACCCCCTCAAATCTTAATGATCATATCTTGCAATTGGCAATCAATCTAGCTAAAATCCATCGTGTTAATTGTGCAGATCTATCTTTATCATTCATGCCTAAACTTGAAAATACATATGTCGAGATGTTAAATAATAAAGATAGGGTAATCCTGGACGAAACATTAAATTTGAGCTTGATTAGAGATTTGCTGAAATCCTCCATGCCGCTACCCTCCATGAATAAGGAAGTGATTCTTCATGGTGATTATTGGCCAGGAAATATATTATGGAAAGAGGATACACTAGTTTCCATAATTGATTGGGAAGACTCTGGTTTAGGGGACCCTTTGACTGATCTTGCCAATAGTCAACTCGAAATTTTATATCATTTTGGAATGCAAGCGATGAATGACTTCACCAATCGATATAAATCCATGATGCCAGAGGTGAATTTTACAAACCTACCCTTCTGGCAATTATTTGCCGCATTGCGGTTATCTACATTTCCCGAATGGGGCTTGGAAAAAAGCAAGGAAAATATCTGGCGGAAAAGACACAAGTCATTTGTTTGTGAAGCGATTAACCGAATGCGGTAAATTAATGTTTATTCATTTTTTTTGAAAATGATTGAAGGATCTTATATGCCCGTAATTTTTGATAAAGGCATTTATACCAGTCCCTTTATCATTTATTTTCATAAACTAATAATGACTTTCAAAAAAAACCCAGGAGGTGTTTACATGTATAATAAGCCCTGGGGGCATCCGAAAGGCGGTCAATGTCCACCACAATATTGCCCACCTCACAGAATGCCCACTCAATATAATCCATCTCAAACCTCCCCGACCAAGCAATATGTTAAAACCAATGTCATTAACACTGTTATTCCGGTTTTTCACCCGACACATACAACAACCGTGAATAAACACTTCAACACCTATATACCTCATACCCGAAGTATCGTAAAAGAGTGTTATTCACAAAGTTTTGTTTGTGGAGTACCTCAACCCCCCAGTTATTCGAGGAGAATGTTAAGATATTAATTAAAAAAACCCCGAATTGGGGTTTTTATTAATTCCTTCAACCTCTTGAATTGAGTTACAAAGGATTTACAACTGTCTGAATGCAAACTCCCTATACTTTTTAAAATTTTGTTTCTTATAAAACTCTTTTGCTGCCATGTTTTCAAACCAATAATCCAGTTCTATTAAATCTATATCATTCTTTTTAGCAATATCATAGACCTCATTCATTAGGTTTTTACCGTAACCTTTATGGGTTTGACCTTCAATGATACTAAGCTGATGCACATATACTGATTTATACTCATTTTTAAAAGCACTTTCAGGATAGTTTTTAATTTCAATCCATGCGTAACCAATTGGCACTCCATGTTCTTTTAAAACTAGAAAAACAAAATTATCATTTTCAACCAAATTTTTAAAAGTTTCTTTCATTGCATTATAATTATATTCCTTAAAATACTTAGGATATAGTTTTGCATGCAGATTGTGAACATTTCGATTTAATTTTGCAATTACTTCATGATCCCTGGATTGACTTACATACATAATTATCCCCCCTGCCTATACTATATTACAATCAAGCAACGTCCACACTCCAAAAACAATCCTAGCCACTATTTGAAAAGTTAGTTCAGGAAGCCCAAAAAATCAGGTCCATATTTCAAACGCTTCGCCACCACAAGCTGCTGGCTATGGATCTTAGAGAACTTGCCTAAATGAAGGAACACTAATCTTATTAAAGCAGATGGAGCTTCTGATGAAACGCTTACGGCTTATCCGAAAGCCAAACTTGTCTGCCGCTGGCTTTCTTAACGCAATCTATGAATTRTACTTACTATTAGGAATCCTATTTTCATAGGATAACGTCAGCCAAGTGAAAAAGGTATCGGAAACGGTTATTAGCGAAAACAATATTACGGAGAAAGTCTTCTAAATGTCCTTGCATATGTAATAGTTGAATATGTGAGTTCAAGCACGATAAAACACGATCCTTCCTTCTTGAAAGCGGATAAGGATCATGAGCTTTACAACTTAAAGTCGTGACCCTTTCCTTCCTGCACGGTTTGATTTTGTACATTCGAAATACGTGTTATGAAGGGTGCTAGTACACGCTAAAAGTGGTTACCTATTTCGCACTTGGGAACATTGTTTAAACACCAATATGGATGATATTCCGTTGATTTTTTCACAGTTGGGTATACCTTAAAACGGAGCCATATAATCATGCCGGATTAACCAAAGACTTTTGTTAAGCTTTGATTTAAGGGTCTTTAGTTGAATAAGTAGTAAAAAGGGGTCTTCATACAGAAAATCCCTTCAGATTGTRGACAAACTCGATGAAAATCGAGTTTGTCTATTTTTATGGCTTTTACAATTTGGACGTTGATTGGAACGTAGGGCACTCGCTCCCGCGGGCGGTCGGGGAGCCTCCTCGGCTTTCGCCTGCGGGGTCTCCCCTAGACGCGCTTTTCTAAGCAGGAGTCTCGAACACCCGCTCCAATCAACTTTGTCTTACCTTGATAGAACACTTTTKCCTAGATTCATTTTTGTWTTAAAATAGAAGTATTAATGAGKATGCTTTCTAWACATGATTCTATTCAGCGAGATCAACTTGAAATGATTACTTTAGATCAACTGGGGACACTGAAAAAAACACGTGAAGCGCAACTGCTTCCGGGAAAACTTCAGCTTGATCCCTTTGCGTTTAGTAGTTGAGCTTCCTCTTAAAGGAGTATTTTGCCATAGTATATGAAATTTTAGCAGTTGGATGTACAATTCCACTTCTTGCGCCAATAAGTGAAACCTCCCCGTTTATAGGAAAAACAATTGGCGGTCAAGGTTTCCTTCTTGGAGCGTCCCTAACTGGACATAGGAGAAATACACCCTACTAACAAACCAATAGTGAGTATTTTGCTATTGGTGGATCACATGAATATTATATATTCTATCGAGGTATATCTTAAAATAAACCATGTCTTTACAGAGGTTCTTCAGACTGTCGACTGGTTTTTCCATTCAATTGATGGACGGATGTATCTGGCTAGATGAAAGGTTCTACCTTTACCTTCGAAATCAAGTGCCGGCCTTACACCAAGAATGAAGACCTTTTTTCTATCTCTATGAATATAATGGGTCCAAATTTTACTGGATCTCTTTTTCTTGGTGATTGACTGTTACCATATCTTCCACCTGAAGTAATAGGCTGTTGCCGTTCCCCCCGTTATTCGTTTCTTAGGCTTTGTTCCTCAGTATGTTCTCACTGGTGATATATGATGACGATAAGAGGAATTTTCGCTTGGCTCGATTAAGACAGGTCTCATTGGACCGCCAAAACTTAGCTTTACCTCGTTTTCTTTTATCGCTTTTAAGGCATCCAATAAAAAACTTCCATCAAGTGATACACTTCCCCCCGCCTCACCTCTGATTGACTTGATGCTTTGCGTTTCTTCTATTTTCCCTAATTCCGATGAATTAGAAGATATCCTTAACTTACTATTATCAAGGATTTCGGTCGGAGGGGGCGGCTTATTGTATCACTTTCAGTCTTATAATGAGCGTAACTGGAAATTTTCTGCCATGACAGAAAATATGTAACTGAATATAGGTGGTATGGGTTTAATATGAGTCCTTTAGATGTTAAGATTCTTGGGGGAAGAGATTGAAAAATAGTAAGTAATATATACATAGGAGGAGTTCATCTTGAATCCTTATGCATTTTTGGCAATTGCCATCCTAAGTGAAGTGTTTGGCAGTTCGATGTTAAAAGTATCAAACGGGTTTAAAAGGTTATTCCCTTCCATTGGTGTGGTTATTGGGATGGGTTTGGCTTTTTATTGCCTATCGTTATCTCTAATAACCATCCCGCTTGGAACGGCTTATGCCATTTGGTCGGGAATAGGCACAGCTTTAACTGCTTTAGTGGGAGTTATCGTTTATAAAGAAGGCTTTAACCTGAAAAAATTTTTAGGTTTAGTCCTGATCATTGGCGGAGTGGTTGTATTGAAACTCTCTAGTGAAGGCACTTCTTAACAATTTAGTAATCGGAGGTAACAATATGAAAGGATACATAGCTTTAGGAATTTCAATCATAAGCGAAGTATTTGGTACGACCATGCTTAAGCTGTCTGAAGGCTTCACTCATTTATCCGCTACATTTGGGGTTATGATAGGATTTGGTATAGCATTCTATAGTTTATCTGTATGTCTTAAAACAATTCCGTTAAGCTTAGCTTACGCCATTTGGTCAGGAATAGGCACAGCTTTAACAGCATTGATAGGCGTGCTTTTATGGAATGAGCCATTTAGTATCACTACATTAGGCGGCTTAGTATTAATAATTGGCGGAGTGGTTTTACTAAATGCTTCCCATACCTCCAAACAAGCGGAAGGAGAATCAAACTAAGTTTGACTCTCCTTCTCTCCCCGCTCATTCAAAAATATCAGTAGACTTCACCAAGTTCTCCGTGCAAAGTCCGTGAACTTGAATTTATCGGGTCTATGCCTTGATTCGCTATACTGAAACAAGCTTCCATCGATTAAATGGACCGTACTTTTCACAACTGCCACCATTTCGAAGTCTTCAATGTCCAATAATTGTTTATCTTCTTCACTGCATGGCTCCACGGTAATTTCCTTATTTGAAAAACCAATCTGGAGCCCAAGTTCCTTTTCGATATATCCATAAATCGAATCCTCACAAATTTCCTTTGACAGGTTGCTTACGAACTCGCTTTTGAAATAGTCTTTGTCCAGGATGATTTTCTTCCCATTGATTTGCCGAATCCGGAAAACCTTCCATACTTTACCATCATCAGTTAAGTCTAGAAGCTTGGCCATATTTGAGTCGGGGGTCTCAAGCTCCAACTTATGAATGATCGTTTTGGAATGCAAATTCAACTTTTCCACCATTTCTTTATAGGAAATCAACCCTGCTACAGGAAAATTAAATTTGCTGAAATCCAAGACAAATGAACCCTTGCCTTTGATTTTATGGATATATCCATTTTGTTCAAGCAACTGTAGGGACTTTCTCACAGTATCCCTGGATATGTCATACTCTTCCATGAAGCTGCTTTCGGAAGGAAGCTTTGAATTTATCGGAAAGGTTCCCTCTTCAATTTTTGAAACGATATCACCATATAGCGATAGATATTTGCTGTTCATTTCATCACCACAATATATTTTTCTTAGTCTGCTACTCGTCCTTTTTCAACAAATAGACAACCGATTCATAGGGACGGAGGATAAAATCACCTGCAAGTTCTTTCGAATCGATATAGTTTGAGAGCAGGAGCTCTGAGTTGTACCCGGATAGGTCAATATCATTCGGTATTTCGAAGGACGCTTCTTTTGCATAAAAGTTATTGATGACCAAAAGTTTCTCGTTTTCATAACTGCGTATATAAGCGAACAAAGCGTCATGGTCGCCAAGAATTTCCTGATAGTCCCCATATGCAATGATATCATGTTTCTTGCGTAAGAATATAAGTTTTTGGTAATGATGAAAAATGGAATCCTGATCCATCAGTGCGTGTTCAGCGTTGATGTTTTTAGCATGATCAGGCACCGCAATCCATGGAGTCCCTTTTGTAAAGCCTGCATGCTCCGTATTTTCCCATTGCATGGGAGTTCGCGAGTTATCACGGGATTTAGCTTGAAGAATTTCAATTATTTCCTTTTCATCCTTGCCTGCCTCTTTTAAAATATTATAATAATTAATCGACTCCACATCCCGGTATTGTCCAATATCATTGAACTTCGGGTTGGTCATCCCTATTTCCTCCCCTTGATAAATATAAGGGGTTCCCCTAAGCATATGAATGGCTGTTGCCAGCATCTTGGCAGATTCGTTATGATACTCTTGATCATTCCCGAACCTGGATACAATCCTCGGCTGGTCATGGTTGCACCAGAACAGGGCATTCCACCCATTTCCTTCTTGCATCCCGTATTGCCAGCCGCTTAAGATTTCCTTTAACTGCCTGAAGTCAAAATCTGCAAGTGACCACTTTTCCCCGTTCTTATAATCCACCTTTAAATGATGGAAACTGAATACCATGGACAGCTCCTTTTCAACAGGAGCTGAATATTTGATGCAATGGTCAATGGTCGTCGATGACATTTCCCCTACTGTCAGCACCTCTTCATCCTTCCCGAAAGTTTCTTCATTCATTTCTTTGAGGAATTGATGAATCTTGGGACCGTCTGTATAAAAACATCGGCCATCTCCATCTTTGTCATTTTCATAGATGTCAGGTTTCGAAATAAGATTGATGACATCCAAACGGAATCCTTTGACACCTTTATCCAGCCAGAAGTTTACTACATTGAAGATTTCCTGCCTCACTCTGGGATTTTCCCAATTAAGGTCAGCTTGTGTTCGATCGAACAAATGGAGGTAGTATTCATCATGTTCCGCTACATATTCCCATGCAGGACCTCCGAATTTCGAAATCCAATTGGTAGGGGGCTCTCCATCTTTCGATTTCTTGAAAATATAATAGTCCTTATATTCTTTATCTCCAGCCAATGCTTTTTGGAACCATTCATGCTCTGTTGATGTATGGTTGAATACCATATCCAACATGATTTGGATATCCCGCGAATTCGCCTCTTTCACCAATCTTTCGAAATCATCCATCGTCCCAAAAACAGGATCAATGGATGTATAATCGGCTACATCATATCCATTATCATTTTGCGGTGAACGATAAAAAGGGGTGAGCCAAATATAATCCACTCCCAGTTTATTCAGATAATCAAGTTTTTCAATAACACCATTTATGTCCCCGATGCCGTCACCGTTCGAATCCTTAAATGATTTCGGATAAATTTGATAGATGGTACTTTTTTTAAAATCCTTCATTGTAATTCCTCCTCTTCGATCCCCGATGTATCTTTCGTAAGTATCGTAAAAAAGAGGGAGAATGCTTCTCCCTCCGCGTTATCAAGCATTTAATTTCGTTGTTTTCGTTCTAGTTTTCAAGTTCATATTAGGACGTTTGGAGAATGCTATAGTCAAAATGAATGGCACAACGAATGCGACCAGCATCGCAAGTGCAAACATTCCCATATGCTGCGGCTGGATGGATAGGATACCTGGAATCCCTCCAACACCGATGGAATTTGCCATTACTCCAGATCCGACTGAAACGATGCCTGCGAAAAGTGAACCGATCATACCGGCTAAGAACGGAAAGCCGTATTTCAAGTTAATGCCGAACATGGCTGGCTCGGTTACACCGAGATAACAAGAAATCGTGGCAGGTATGGAAACCTGTCTCTCCTCCTGGTCCTTTCTGTTGATGTAAATCATTGCTAGCACTGCCGTACCTTGTGCAATATTGGATAACGCGATCATCGGCCATAGGTTCGTACCGCCAAGTTCACTCATAAGCTGAAGATCGATTGCGTTTGTCATGTGATGCAGGCCTGTGATGACAAGCGGTGCATAGGCAAAACCGAAAACGGCAGCAAATAGCCAGCCAACTGATGAAGTCAACCCGGAATATACAATCGTAGAAATGACAGAACCGATTTTCCAGCCTATAGGCCCCAGAATGGTATGGGCGATGATTACAGTTGGAAGTAACGCGAAAAATGGAACGACGATCATGGAAATGGAATTGTGCACTTTATCTCTCAAGAACCGTTCTAAATACGCCAAGACGAACCCTGCAAGTATCGCTGGTATGACTTGAGCCTGGTAGCCGATCATATCGACATGGGCAAAACCGAAATCCCAAAAAGGTATATCACTTGCCTTTGTGTTTGCCACTGCATATGCATTAAGAAGCTGTGGGGAAACCAGGGTCAAACCAAGGACGATGCCGAGAATTTGAGTCGTGCCCATTTTCTTCGAGATCGACCATGTAATCCCAACAGGAAGAAAATGAAAAATAGCTTCACCTATAAGCCAAAGGAAGGCGTGTACCCCTCCCCAAAATTGTGAAATATCCACAAGGGTCTTTGTGCTGTCATCGAACATTTTAATATCCCCGATGATATTGCGGAATCCAAGAATGAGTCCGCCAACGACTATGGCAGGAATCAGCGGGGTGAAAATATCCGCAAGATGAGCAATCATACGCTGCAGCCAGCTCATATTCTGTTTTGCTGCATTTTTCACATCTTCTTTTGACGCTTCCTGAAGTCCAGCTATGGAAACGAATTCATTATAAAACGATGATACTTCGTTCCCGATTATGACCTGAAACTGGCCAGCTTGTGTAAAAGTTCCTTTCACAAGCTTAATCGATTCGATATTCGTTACATCCGCCTTGGCGGGATCTTTCAACGCAAAACGCATTCTTGTTGCACAATGCGTAACCGTCGCAATATTTTCTTTCCCTCCGACATGTTGGAGCAAATCCGTTGCTGGTTCTGTGTATTTACCCATTTCACTACTTCCTTTCCCTAGAAAGCAAAATATAGTTGTTTTTATAACCTGTACGTATAGGTTCTGTATACGCTTTCATATTATCCTGTACGTACAGGATATGTCAAGAACTTTTTCCCCCACTTTAAAAGAATTGATTATCATGGACTTTCATTTACGATTCTGTTCTTGCACATTTGGATTTTGATAGCATTCATATTATCCCGTGATTTTAGACGAGTAGCTGAAAAATTCAGAACTAAGGTATAATGAAGATATAACCTCTCAATTTATATTTTAATGGTTAGAATTTAGCAGGGAAATGGGAGATGAACTTATGTCTGAAACTAATAAATTTCCACTTATATCAGGGAATCTTTCTCTGGATTTAGTGAATACGGAAATGGTCAGTCGTGGCCAACGGCAAGACTTATTACTATCAGAACGGGATATGCTGGACTGGCTTACTGTAATAAAAGGGAATAACTCATATTTGAATAATCAGTTATCCCCAATAATTAAAGAGAGAATTCAACGAGTATTTGCAAGCATTCTAGAAATGCGTACTATTTTAAGAAAACAATTTGAATTAATAGCAGATGGGAATTCGATTCCTGATGGGTTTATCGCCTATTTGGAAAAAAAAATCGAAAAATCGCCTTTCACATATAAATTAAGTGATCAAAAACTGGTTCCCATACCTGTTGGAGAAGCGGAAGGTATCCTGCAATCTTATATTGCCTTCGACTCATTAACTTTAATTGAAAAAAATAAGCTGTCATCATTAAAGCGATGCTCGAATGATGAGTGCGTCCTGTTATTTATCGATGAAAGCGGAAGACGCAAATGGTGTTCAATGAAAATATGCGGGAATAGGAAAAAGGTAGCCAGATTTCAACACCGGAAATCTGACGATGAATGAAGATACACACCTTATTAAGTTTGTCAGAATGTATACAAATTTCGAAGTAAGCTTGTTGCCTGCAGTTTATTCATTATAAAACGATTCCAGTTAATTTCTTCACATCCATTTAGGATTTCATAAAACAGTAAAATGATTCGGGTTGAAACTATTCTGAACCTCCTCTTGTCAACACACTAAGTTGGCTTTTTTTTCTATTTTTGGATTTTTAAACTAACCACTAAAAATTATTTTGACGGGTTAGTCCATTTCATGTAAAGTCTAATTATATAAAAAAGGAGGGTTCACTTTGGACCGTATTTCAGYCGCGAGGCATAATGAAAAACGCTTATTTCATATTCATTATTTATCGAAGATGAAGGGAAAAGGAAGAAGCCCTTTACAAATAAATGTAAAGGACGCAATAACGGGGTTGATTGGGGGATTTTTAACTATATTCGCCTTAATTCTTTTAACAAAAATAACATCAGCAGTGTGGTTAATGGCTCCATTTGGTGCCAGCTGTGTGCTGGCGTTCGGTCTGTGGAATGCACCATTATCACAACCGCGTAATATTATAGGCGGTCATTTTATTTCAACATTCGTAGGTTTAGCTTCCTATCATTTTTTTGGCGATGAACCTTGGGCAATCGGCTTGGCTGTCGGATTAGCAATTGCGGTGATGATGCTGACAAAAACGACGCACCCGCCAGCTGGAGCAGACCCGCTTGTAATCATGCTTGGCCAGTATGGCTGRAGTTATTTATTTACTCCTGTTTTAACTGGTGCCGTGATAATCGTTTTACTGGCATTGTTAATTAATAATTTGCGCAGCAATCGGAGCTATCCAACCTTTTGGATTTGATTGCTTTTTAATGTGGATAAAGCATAATTTTTCAATGTTTCACTATCATGAAATAATAAACGAGGAACGCTCAGACTCCTCGTTTTTGTCAACCTTAATTGCTGTATTCCTGTTAATTAAGTTTTCCCCCGCTTTTCAATAACCTTTATCATCCATCATTTAGTTTGACTTGCGTTTCAGCAACTTCCACTCCGTTCACAAGGAGTGATATTCGATGGATCCCCATGTAATGTCGACGTGTCGTCAGGTCTTTCCAATTGTGAATCCTCACTCTTTCAACTCCTTCACCATCTGAGAAATCCCTATCTGCCAATAGGAAAATTTTACGGGAAGTTTTCTGATTTGCTTTCACAAAATCGATGGCATACTCGATGCGAAGTTTCACAGTGTTCTTTCCTTGAACTTGAAAACCGAAATGAAGTTCACTCGTTTCCCCAATAAAAATCGAGTCTGGTTCATTTCTAATAAATGCGTTTGTAATGATATTCGGATTTTTCAATATATCCGTGTATCCAAATAAAGAAAGGACTTCTGGATCTGCTTGACGAACTAAGGTCCTGCATCCCCGTCGAATAATCCAAATCGTGTTGGGTTCTCCGCTTTCATACCAGCGCTTGGCTGTTTCGATTACGGTTTTCGGATGATCTTTGGCAATATCATTCAAGTTATTGRCCACACTTTTGCGAACATATAGGGACGGATCGGTTTTCAGGTTCTCAAGTAATTCCAAGACGGGTGCCGGATCGGATTTGAACATCGGTAAAGATTGGCCCCAAGGTAACCTGGGCCTGCATCCCTCACTAGCCAGCCTGCGGACATGCTCATCATCATGATTGGTCCATTCCTTCATCTTCTCGATCATTAAAACGGGATCAAGCAAGATAAAAGCACGGATTGCAAACTCGGAGGATGACCTTGCTGTAAAACGCTCCAACGCATCTAGCGATAACGGCCAATCTTTCTTATTCAATCCATGTACCTCTACAAAATCAGGGAAAAATAAATATCTAAAACCCTCACAATCCTTATCAAGCCGATACAAAATATCCAAAGCCTCTTGATAATCACTTGGAAGATACTTTCCAAGAGTAATGGAAATGTGCCTTATTCGTTCTTTTAACTTCCTCTCGTCCCAATGCTCATCAATTACTTCCCCTATAAACGATTCAGTAGAGAAGGACGGATGGACACCCTTTACTTTTTCACCGAATTCACGAATGAACGTTTCATTATATAAATCCTTTAAAGGCTCAGCCATTTCATTCACTTCTTTTCTTCAGGTTAAATTTGCTTTTGGATACTTGCACTGCCTAACAGCTATCATTTCAAACTATGTTATGCACGATACAATCATTAAAAAAGGACAGCTTACTTTACAGAACAAGTCTGTCCAAAATCAAGTGAAGTTCATTCATCACTATTTGGAATGGCTGCATAATAGCTGATTCTATAGGAATCTATAAACCTCTTTCCAATGGATGTAATCTTTGCACCAGAACCCGTTTCCCATAAGTCCATCTAATATCCCCATACAAAATCCATCCAGGAGTTTTCCTTTGTGTATAGTATGATAGTAGTAGCATATAAAGTAAAATATTTCTACCATATTAATGAATGAATCAAAACGACAAAAGGCCCACTCTAAGAGCAAGGGCCTGCTTCTAGCTTTTATCAAAGAAAAAGGGTCAGTCCCACTGAGTTAATACTTTAACACAGTGAGGACTGACCCCATTATCTATTAGACATTTTGATTTTTGCTTTGACCTTTCTACTTATCTATTTAATTGTTTCACCTTTACAGGCTTTTTTTCCTTGCTTAATTTGATGATTTGACCGATAATACTGATGGCAATTTCTTCTGATGTTTCCGAGTCAATTTCCAAACCGATTGGAGAATGGACCTGCTCCAACTGTTCTTGCGTGACCCCTTCACTTTTTAACTTTTCAAATATGCTTATGACCTTGCGTTTACTGGCTACCATCCCAACATATGCAATCGGAAATTGCAGTGCCGTTTTTAATACAATATCATCACAATCTTTTGTAACAATTACCACATATGATTTTTCATTTAGGTTGGCTGCGAGCAAAGCCTTTCCAATATCCTCGTTCACAAAAAGGTTTGCCGCATTCGGAAAGCGTTCCTTTGTACAATAACCAACGCGATCATCGACAATGCAATAAGGATATTCAAGGAAATCAGCAAGCTTTGCCAACGCATGGCCTAAATGACCGGCCCCAGCCAGAATGAGTTCAGGCCTGCTTGTATAGACTTCAATAAAGACCCGTAACGTGCCGCCACAATTCATCTGAATTCCGTCTTTTGCATGTTTATTCAGTTTATATTCAACGATTTTCGATTGTCCATTTTGGATCGCCTTTACACTATCTTCGATCACATAGYGTTCAGCCAAGCCCCCTCCGACAGTCCCTTCAATGGTACCATCCCGGTAGACAATCATTTTTCCAACATGCCTGGGAGTCGAGCCCTTTGATTCAATAATCATGGCTAAAGCAAAGGTTTCGTTTTGGCGCGTCAGCATGGCCACTTTTTCCATCAGCTGCATGAAAAGCTCCCCCCTATCTTTAAACATTAATTCGGTTGATATTGCTTCATGCTAAGAAAATAACGTAAAAGATGTAACGCGACGGTTTTTCTGTATGCCGCAGTGGAGCGTTGATCGTCGATTGGTCTAATGATCTTATCGAAGGCTACCACAATTTCAGCGATGTCTGCATCGGCTAATGGTATCGTTTTTCCRACCAGCTTCCTCTCAATATCAATGGAACGAACCATCGTAGGTCCGACCGCCCCGAAGGCAAATCGAATGTCATCGATTCGATCTTTGCTTATCCGGACGAAACCCGCAAACGATACTTTGGCAATGGCATCTGCGTTGCGGTTGCCGACTTTCTCGAAAACGACATGTGAATCTCCTAATACAAACGGCAGAATAATCTCCGTTACCATTTCATTATGAAAGCGTTGAACCTTTCGTGGGCCTTGAATGAAATCGCTAATCGCGACCATGCGATCACCATTTACGGAGCGCAACAGAAGCTTTGCATTGTATACATATAACAAAGGAAGCATGTCACCGGCTGGAGAGGCGTTGCATATATTACCGCCTAATGTTCCCCGGTTTCTAATTGCCGGGGCAGCAATTGTTTTAATTGCATTCTTTAAAGCAAAAGGAATCAACGGATTTTCAAGTAATTCACTATAGGTACAGCAGGCCCCGATGTGGAGATCCTTGTGATGTTGATACACCTGCTTTAATTCGGAAAGATGATTAATGAAAACAATCGGTTTAGGGATTTTTGGAGGTACTCCCCTTCTACTTTTGTGAAGGACCATAACATCGGTGCCTCCGGCTATGATTGCACAATCTTCTCTATTCAATTGGCTCAAAGTTTCGTCTAAACGCTCGAAGCGATACGCTGTTATTTTCTCTATCATAAGCCATCACCTTTTTTAGCTGCTAGGTTAATCGCATCAACAATCATATTGTAGCCCGTACATCGGCACAGATTTCCGGAGATGCCCTCACGAATTTCAGCCTCTGAAGGATGAGGATTTTCAGATAACAAAGCTGCACTTGCCATAATCATTCCCGGTATGCAATAGCCGCATTGCACTCCCCCGGCTATGGAATAGCTTTCATCTAAAATTTTAAATTGTTCCGTTTCAATGATGCCTTCGATCGTTTGAATATCGGCACCAGCAATCGAGCCAATTGGAATAAGGCAGCTGTTTTGCAGGAGGTTATTCACAAAAACACTGCAGGCTCCGCACTCCCCTTCACCACAGCCTTCCTTTGTTCCGATTAACTCAAACTCATCTCTTAATAAATCTAGTAATCTTGCTGTAGCAGGGGCGTCAGTTTCTACCGTTCTTCCATTTAGTGTGAATGTAATCAATCCTCTTCACCTTCTTTCATCCAAAGACTTTCAATAATGACTTCCGGTGTAATCGGAATTTGCTGAAAAGAAGTGTGCAGGGCATCCTCAATCGCAGCTTGGACTGCTGGAGCGCCTCCGATTAAAGTCAATTCACCTGCGCCCTTCGCCCCGTATGGACCATCAGCATAGGGGTTATCAAAGAC
>NZ_JBFUIQ010000049.1:0-27224 GCF_056401795.1 Peribacillus sp. P4_D6 | reverse complement strand
ATAATATCACCGATTAAAAAATAAATATCAACTACAATAGAGTTATAAACTCTATCAAACTTTAAAAGGACCGCTGCCAGATGCTGACACGGTCCTTTTGTGATTCCCTATATTATTGTTCACGCTTTTTGTTTTTACCCATAATGAAGATGGGCTCCAACTCATTTTCTTCGTAAAGGAATGATAGAGCCGTAATCGGAACATGACCGCTGGCAAAGAAGCTCATCGCCATTTGCGCCAGAATATCATAGCCCGTATCATTCTTCACATCGGCAATGATGATGACATCCTGATGGGGAATGGCCACAGCCATGGTTCCCTCGACCTTGTCCTTCATTTCCCGAAGCCATGATTCATTCAGGATCCTGCTGGCATCATATCCATCATTCGTGTTCAAAAAATAAAATGCATTACCTGCAACGATATCCGACTTCATTTCAGTGGAGAGCGAACGGGCATTAAAAAGGGCAATTTCTCGGATCCTGTCACCCTGCCAGTTTTCCCGTTGAATCATCTTTTCATCTATAAGACGGTAGGTTTTACCTAAATCAAGGGCATAAAAAATCCGGGTTTCAGCTGTATGCTCATCGAATAAAAACGGATTTCCGTCTTCCGATTCCATTGGAAAGGAGGTCGAGCGGATGACTGGGAAAATGAATTTCTCCTTGCCTTCCATGCTGTGTTCTCCCCCCATCACATTCAGGGCCTCTTCCACGTAATAAATAATTTCATCGATGGCCTTTTCCTGTACGTTTTCATAGTTAGCAAGTACAGGAGGCAACTCGATGGTGATCCCTTTCCCGGTCTTCACATTTTCCACCCGTAACGTATCTTGCTTGCTATCGAATTTGAATGTCCGACCCTCATCTTTTAAACGTTCCTTCAAAATATTTTTCAGCTTCGTGCTGTCCATTTTCATGACTGACCCTCCTCTTCATTGAAAAATCCCCAGCGAGAAGGGGATTTTGATTATAGTGATTGAATGAATTCCTCAATTTGTTCTTGCGTTTTGCGATCCTTGCTCACGAATCTGCCTAGCTCTTTACCATTATCATAGGCGATGAAACTTGGTATGCCGAATACATCATTAGCCGCACACACATCGATGAATTCATCACGGTCCACATAAATGAATGTAAAATCAGGAAATTTCGTTTCTATCTCCGGCATTATCGGTTCGATTACACGGCAATCTCCACACCATGTAGCGGAAAAAAGAAAGATATGTTTGCCTTCATTTTTCAATGCATCATATTGCTCGACGGTTTGTAACTTTTCCATTTGAATATTCCTCCTGCTCTAAATGACACCTTAATTTTTTATAATCCCATCATACCAGACTCTCCTCGAATCAACCATTAATACGGATCGGTTGAAAGGCAGGGTTCAGCTTATCTCTGGGGCACGGATGAAACGATTTCCATCATTTGTTTTGCATCGGTTTTTAATTGGTCTTTATCCGTTTCCGTTGTCAGTTTCACCCCGCCGATCCCCACTGCAAGCTCATACTTTTCTTTCGGTATTTCTTTAATTGAAATAAAGCCGAATTTATCATCAGTTTGAAAAGAATGCAGCACTTCAAATTGATCCTCTTGTTCCTTAATCGCCAAATATAACACGGAACTGTCTTCTTTTTCATTTGGATTGACAAATAATATATAAATCTGATCACCTTTTTGTAAAATCAAGTTATTATCATGTTCTTCCACTACTTTAAAATCCTTGGGCAGATGGACCTGAATTAGCCCTGCCTCTTGATTGGGCTGTTTTTCATCGTCACGAAAAGCCACTTCAGCAGCCTTCATTGCCTTTTCGGTTTGTCTCTCGATCCCTGAGCAGCCTACGATCAAACTGCTTATCAACAGGATAACAAGGAAATTCTTATTCGATAAAGCCATCGTCATTCCTCCAGCCGTCTCTTTTACTATCTTAAGGATAATATTATCCTTATTTATGGAATTCATCCATTTTCTAAAAAACATGGTACAATGAAAGCAATTTTAATATCGAGGAGGAAAACAATGAAGTTAACCGTTTATCTTGCTGGGGAAATCCATTCAAATTGGAGAAATGAGTTGAGAGATAAAGCCGCTGCACTGAAGCTTCCATTAGAATTCGTCGGCCCGATGGAAAATCATGAACGCTCCGATAATATCGGTGAAGATGTCCTCGGGGAACAGCCGAATCCTATCCTGAAGGATGCAGCCGCTTCCCAAATCAATAATTTGCGGACAGGTCTTTTGATGAAAAAAGCCGATCTTGTCGTCGCTCTGTTTGGCGAGAAATATAAGCAGTGGAATACTGCCATGGACGCAAGCACCGCCATTTCCCTGGGAAAACCGCTTATTTTGATTCGCCCGGAAACCCATCACCATGCCTTAAAGGAATTATCGGAAAAGGCGAGTGTCACGGTCGAATCCGTGAACCAAGCCATGAAGGTGCTTTCCTATATTTTTGAAGACGGGCTGTAAATCTCCCTGCCCTTAACCAGCACAAAAATGAAGGGCTGATCATTTCATATTTACAAATAAAAAAGCTTGCAGGGGCAAATTAGATGCCTCCCCCCCTGCAAGCGAATAACGAATGATTTTGATGGTTGAATACTATCCCTTTTTAATCGGAATCCAAATTTCGGAGTAATAGTCAGGGTTTGAAGCATCCGCATTGTCGTATACTTCCAATTCAGGAGTTCCGGCATGTTCATGACCGCTCGTAGGGAACCATTCGGAAAAAATCCGCTTCCAAGCTTGTTGCATGCTATCAGGCATAGGTCCGTGAACTTCAAATACAACCCACTTAGAAGCCGGTATCGTAATGGTCGAAAACTCTTCAGGCACTTTCCCGGCATACTCTGCACCTATCCAATAATCCATCGTTTCACTTTTTTCCACATTACGCTTATCGACACATACACCAAGCAAACCATTTATTTGGCCATTGTTCAACTTCGCTAACCTATCTCCTGTTCCATTCGAATTGACTTTCTCCCACAACTTTGGAATCCCAATCAAATTCTCTTCATTAACCAAGGAAAATTCTTGCTTGATTCCTATCAATTGAAAGGAATCCCTTTCAAGGATATTGTATTTCATCGGTTTTGCCCCTTTCAGAATGACCTGTATCATCAGGCGTTCATAGAATTTCAGCTTCCCCATATACTTTCGCGCTTCGCTTGGAGATACCCCATGCTGCCTTCGAAAAGCTTTTGAGAATGCCTCGGGGGTGTCATAGCCGTACTTGTAGGCTAAATCAATGACCTTGCCATTTGTGGATGATATCTCCTGGGCAGCTAAAGTCAGTCTCCGACGCCGGATATATTCACCAATGGAAATATCCGTTAAAATGGTGAAGGTCCGTTGAAAATGAAAAGCCGAAGCATTCGCCTGCCTGGAAATGCTCTCGATCGTAAGGTCCTCCAATAAGTGCTCTTCGATATAGTCGATGGCCTTTTGGATTGRCTCTACCCACCCCATATCCGCTCACCCCTTGTCACTATAGTACCAAGACCGCTCTATAAAACCCTGTCTTATTCTGCTCAGTTATGGCAGTGTTCGTTTCCATTCGAAGACGCCTTTCCATGACAGTGATTCATAAATCGTGCCTTCTCATTTTCAGCTTATATTCGTGTTGACCGGCTAGCATCCTCATGATATGAAGGAACATTTCTCCCCTCGTGATTCGCTCATTTGTAAATACGCCGATCGCCCCTTCCTTTTTGCTAATATTCTCTTGCTTTGTGAAGGCGTCCATCACCGGGCCCAACTCTTCACCGTCCAGCACCTTCCCGGCAACGATTCCCGGAACCGGGATTCTCGCTCCGGCAGCTACAAAAACCTCACCGCCCCTCGTGGCCATTGCACCCCAATTACACAGAAACAGGGCTTGTCCCATTTTCACGACACCGCCTTCAAGTCCGATACCCATATCGGCATCACTGTGAATCAAGCAATTCCGGGCACGTGTCATGGCCCCCTCCATCGTTTCCTCATCTGAAAAAGGCTGTTCCGGAACCCCGCTCTCCACTTGAAGCGAAATGATTTCAGCATCTTCATATACACCAAGCACGGCACTTATTTTCGCCGGATTCTTACTGCCTACTGCTATTTTCAATATAATTACCTTCCTTCTATGTAAAAAAAGCTGATGGAAAAGGATTATGACACCATCCCTTTCCATTTCAGCTTCCTCCATCAACCGTTTTTTATCAAGGTTTCGAATGTCGTTTTATCACAGGAACGAACCAATTTCCCTATCAGTTCACGGGCAGCGGCATAATCATCAATATGAATCATGGATGCATGTGTATGAATATAGCGGGAACAAATGCCGATCACCCCGCTTGGAATGCCTTCGTTTGCAATATGGACTTGCCCTGCATCAGTGCCGCCCTGAGAAACGAAATATTGATACGGAATCTCATTCGATTCGGCCGTATCAAGGATGAATTCCCTCATGCCGCGATGCGTAACCATCGAACGATCAAAAATGCGGAGCAGTGCCCCTTTTCCCAACTGGCCAAATTCACTTTTACTGCCGGACATATCGTTCGCCGGACTTGCATCCAAAGCAAAGAAAAGATCCGGTTTGATCATATGTGCTGCAGTTTGCGCACCCCGTAATCCCACTTCCTCCTGGACGGTTGCCCCGGAATATAAGACATTCGGCAGCGTTTCACCTTTTAAATCTTTTAACAATTCAATCGCAAGTCCGCAGCCATAACGATTATCCCACGCTTTTGCGAGGMTTTTCTTCTCATTGGCCATCGGCGTGAATGGACAAATCGGTACAATCTGCTGACCGGGCTTAATACCGATTCTCTTCACATCTTCCTTATCATCCGCCCCAATATCAATCAGCATATTTTTGATATCCATTGGTTTTGAGCGTTGCGACTCATCAAGCAAATGGGGCGGAATCGAACCGATGACACCAATGACCGGACCGTTATCGGTTATGATCTCGACTCTTTGGGCCAAAAGCACTTGGCTCCACCAGCCTCCTAGGGTCTGAAAGCGAATCATTCCATTTTCTGTTACAGATGTGACCATGAATCCCACTTCATCCATGTGCCCGGCAACCAGGACGGTCGGCCCATCCTCATTGCCTCTTTTTACGCCAAATATTCCGCCCAGGCGATCTTGAACGATTTCGTCCGAATACTTTTGCAACTCACTCTTCATGAAACTCCGAACTGCATGTTCATTTCCCGAGGCTCCCGGTAATTCCGTCAATGTTTTAAAAAGCTCCAAAGTCTCATGATTCATTTTTCTACCCCTAACTATGTATTGTTTCTTTCTATTTTACAAAACTTAGCATCATGTTACACTAGAAAGTTCTAATTTATCAGTTTATGGGTAAAATTTCAAATTATTAGTCAAATAAAGCGTTCTTCTGTATACTAGAAGAAGTGATTTTATAAAATGCAATGGAGGAGAAATCAATGAATTGGAAAACGTTTTTACTAGGTACTGCAGCCGGGTTTGCTGCTGGCTATGCAGCAAAACAATTATTGGATCAATCAAGTAAACCTTCTCCCGATAAAGTCTTGGCCCAAGTGAAGGAAACAGTCAAAAAGGACGGAAATATATATGGCTCATGGATCTTGATGAAGCCGGAGAACTATACAAAAAACGATTTGGACTATGAAGTGTACAAAGGCGGGATCACCAGAAATACAGAAGGTAAACGCGAGCAATTCGAATTTGTTGCAGATGCTTCGACAGGAACGATATTGGAGCTTAATGCTCAAAATGATTGAAACAAAAAAAGGAGGGCCGTCAGATGACGTCCTCCTTGTGCTTTCCTTTTAACGCTTCCGCTTCAATTCGGCTAGTATCTCCTTACCCGTTACATCCCATTTGATGGCACAGTATTTGGCATCATGGTAAAAGCTATACCAGGACCCATTTTCCAGTCCGGATTTCATCCACTTTTCCTTCGCCTCTATGGAAGTCATGGGATAATCATCATAAGCGAGGACCCAGAGGACATTCGCATGCGCGTGCGTCGGCATGATATCTGCCATGTGGATCAATCTATCCCCGCCATCCTCTATGATGATGATCGCATGTCCATCACTATGCCCCCCGGTATGGATCATTTTAATGCCGGCCGTAATTTCCTGTTCCCCTTCAAAAGGACGTACAAGAGAAGCGACAGCCTCCCAGTTTTCTGACCAATATGTACTTTTTGAACGAATATTCGGGTTTTTCATTTCCGCCCATTCCGTTTTGGTCGTAATGATTTCTGCACGCTCGAAAACAGGCACCCAAGTTTCACCTTCACGTTTCGTCAACCCGCAGGCATGATCGAAATGTAGATGGGTCATTAAAATGTAATCGATATCATTTGGCTGAATCCCAAGTCTGCCAAGATCTTCGACAAGATGCGATTCCTCCGTCACCCCAAAATTCCGTTTCTGCKTGTCATTCATCTTTCCATTGCCAATGCCGGAATCTATAAGCATATTCAATCCATTAGCCTGGACCAAAATCGGATCCGTACGTAACTCGATTTGGTTATTTTCGTTAACGGGATACTTCTTGGACCAAAGCGGTTTCGGTACAACACCGAACATCGCCCCGCCATCCAAGTGTGTCACACCGCCATTCAACCATGTTAATTTTATTTCCCCTATTTGCATCGTTTCCATTTTACCCCTCCTCTGCCTTTAGTTTAACACCCACTTCCATATATTGAAATTGATAACGATCAAGTCAACCCCGTGAATCATAAACAAACAAAAAAACCAGATGCTGTGCACCTGGTTTCTGATCGTTGATTATTGGAACATTGCTTCCAATCGGTATATCCGATTGCCTTTACTCGAGAACTTTTCTTCATATTCAGTCATGATGTTGCCTTCAAAACTGCTGTTATGCAAATCAAGGCTTACAAATTTCAAGAGCATGCCGTATTCGGAAATACTTTTCAAGGAAGATTCGAATAACCCTTGATTATCCGTCTTGAAGTGAATCTCGCCTTTGTCTGGCAGGATGCCTTCATATACTTCGAGGAAGGTCTTATATGTTAACCGACGTTTTGCATGACGTGATTTCGGCCATGGATCAGAGAAATTCAAGTAGACGCGATCCACGTCACCTTTTGCAAAATAGTCCCCTAAGTTCGCTGCGTCAACATTCAACAGCTTTAAATTTGGAACATCCGCTTCAATCAGCAAGTCCAATGCAGCAACAATGACGCTTCCATATACTTCAATTCCAATGAAATTCACATCAGGATGGGCCTTCGCCATTTCTGTGATGAAACGGCCTTTTCCCGTACCCACTTCAATATATAACGGATTATCGTTTCCGAAAACTTCATGCCATTTACCTTTATGGCTCACTGGCTGCTGAATTACATATTGTGGAAAATCATTCAAACGGTCTTCAGCCCAAGGTTTATTTCTTAAACGCATGATGACACCCCTATTTATAATATAATCGTTCAAACCATAACACGAGTGTATGGATTCCTGCAAGTTGATTTTTTCAGGAAACACCCACTGGTCAAATAAAAAAACTGCCGGCCATCCAGGCGACAGTCACTGTAGTTTTCATGTATAAAACTTTCAGCAAAACACACCATAAATAAGTGAAGGGCAGGCGGGCACCACCTGGGAATCCCTTGAATCCATGTTTAAGAAAGGAGAGGCATTATATGCCGCTTTCCCATGAACACCAAATGTCACTATTGAAAGATATATTGACCAACCATCAAACAGACTGCTGCGGATCCGTTTCTGAATGTGAACAGGTTGAAAGGCTCGTCAAATCCTTAATGATCAATATGGAAATTGACAGCAATGTGAAAACGATACTGACGGAGATTTACGAATACAGTCAGACGGGCATCGGTACCGCCGATTTAGATGCACATATTTCAACCCACCAGAACGACCTGTCCCAGTGGGTGGATGATATAGATCAATTTTGATCAGCTGACCATCAATAAAGCTTCCAGTTTTTGCAGTAATTCATTTCTTTCCTCGTACCGCTTCCTGCGATGATGCCATTGGATGGAAAGCACAAGTTGTGAAACCGTGTGCCATTTCATCCTCATCTCCAGGCCTGCGTCAAGCTTCTTGCCGTAACGGGCAAGCCATTGATTCCATTCTTCCCTCGGGACATATGAATAAAGGAGTATGCCGAGGTCAATGGCCGGATCGCCTATGACCGCTCCGTCCCAATCAATCAGGAACAATCCGTCCGTTTCTGTCATGAGCCAATT
The DNA here is from genome assembly GCF_056401795.1 of Peribacillus sp. P4_D6. NCBI lineage: Bacteria > Bacillati > Bacillota > Bacilli > Caryophanales > Bacillaceae > Peribacillus > Peribacillus sp. P4_D6. Next base: position 18,992 of record NZ_JBFUIQ010000049.1, on the reverse strand, counting down.
ATTGTGGTTCACATCACAATGACAGACGACTTTTTCGTCGCATTCAATTAACAGGAGATTGTTCTGTAAAAAATGGATGGCCTGTTTGACAATCGGAATGTCCGTAACATCCGAAGATAACCCGGTTTCTATGTCTGTAAGTATACTTTCAGGTCGTAAAGGGGATTTCCCAAGCCTTTTGAGCATGCTTAACAAAGGATCGGATTGATGAATTTTTTGAAGCAGCTTTGCGACTCTTATATTGTTCATTTCCTGCTGAGATAGCTCCCTGCCTTCCATCCAATGCTGGGCCGTAATTACATCCCCATTTTCCAGGCGTTTTGTCCACATTAACTTTGGAACAATGCCCTCAGCTGAAAGAACAGCTAAAAATGGCGATGAATTTCGTTTAAGGAAGAGCTTCTGCCCCTCTTTCTCGGCAATAAAGGCTTCTCCCGTAGCTCCTCCAGCAGGGGATATATCCCACTCCTGACCTAATAAATGTTCCAACTGGTTCACCTTCGATTTCCTCGCTTAATCATACAAATGTGGGTACGTTCACCTAGTGTATGTATTACCACTACTTTGAGTCCATGTTTTATAAAAAATCCGCCTGCTGGCGAAGCTGCATATATACTTGCATCGGGATGATACCCGCAATTAAAAACATCCTCATTTTAGAGAAATAAAAAAATAGCTATTGAGCAATTAAACAATAGCCATAAATTAAATTTTAGTTGAAAAACGGTTTCTTCGTCAAGTACTATAAAACGATTATACGCATAAAACAAAAACAAATAAATCATTTCATATTTTTGTATCGGTTATCAGCCTGTAACATGACGCGCAATTTCTCTTTCAGAACCACTGCAGCTACTTCGTTCCTACCAACAATTTCCCCATCAGACTGGATTTTCACTGACCCTTCATTCTTCATTTTTATCTTTTTACCGGAAAAAGAATCAACATTTTTAATGTTCAGGTGACCGCCCCATAAAACGGTGATGAAGACGGTCAATAATTTCAACAAAGGAATATCATGGACCGCAATCACGTTCAAACTGCCATCATCCACCTTCGACATCGGTGAAATTTTCATCCCGCCGCCAAAATAGGACTGGTTCGCAATAACGATGAACCAAACCTTTTTCAAAAAATGCCGGTCACCATCAATGATCAATTCCATGCAGCCGGGCTTGTAAGTCACTATCTTTTTTATAAAAATGAACAGATAAATTAATTTACCCGCTCTGATAAAATTAAACCATTTTTTCAGAGGGGAACGGTCCGCTTCATCGGAAATTTCAGCATCAATGCCCATTCCCAGGCTGTTCACGAAATACCCCATCTTGCCATTCGTCTCGAACTGTCCAATATCAATGGCACTAAAGGCATTCTCCTGAAATAAAGAAAGTGCTTCTTCCACACTCTCGGTTTTTTGAATGCCCCTTACATAATCATTGCCGGATCCAGCCGCAAGGGAGCCGATGATAGCGTGAGGGAAACCAATGGCGCCATTTATCATTTCATTGATCGTGCCATCTCCCCCGACAGCGATCATCCGGGTATCCTGCTTCGTCCCTGATAGGATCTCCTTCGTCATTCTTAGCGCATGCCCTTTTTCCCGTGTAAAAAACACCTCATGGGGAACAGCTTTTGATTGCAGTATTTTCTCGGCTTTTTTCCAAACCTTCAAACTCTCTCCATTTCCTGCCATTGGATTGACAATGAAATACACCGTTTCTTTAAGGTGCGGCATGCTGATTTCCATCCGTTTGGTTATACTCCGCTTCCCATTCAGGTCGCAGGCTGGATGTAGTTTGGCAATGTTCAAGCAAAGCCTGTGCCCCTTTTAACTGCTGTGCCTTGAGCGGAGACGATATGGCCCGCATCCTTTCGAACCATTCCGGGAAGGTCCGTTTATCCAATATTGTAATATCATAAGGGGCTTCGGGATAATCGACATATCCGTTCCGGGATAAAACCACCTTTTTAATCGGCATGTTCACTCCATATAGCTCAAATAACTGGGAGACGATGTTCGTCATCCGATTTGCACCAAGCAAAGGATTGAGCACCTTTTTATCAGGATGCTTATGATGCCTGCGGACCCAGAATCGTTCACTTGACCCGATGAAAGCAGCGTCTTCTTCCGCTTCAAGAAACGTGATGCACCAAGCATCAACTGGGGTCAATAAAATGACTTCGACCTCAACAGGCGCATTTTTCAAAAGAAAGATAGGTTTATATAATACGAGAAACGTATCCGGAAAACGCTGCAGAAAAAAGCGGAGCCTCTCATCCAAAAAGAATGATTGGTCCACAAATGACTTTTCACGAAGCGTCGAACTCCCCCATTTCATTTGAAAACGAAGCAATTGATTTAAAAAATTTTGCTTTAATTCATCGAGACTGGCCGGCCGGAACGGAAATCTTAATGAAAAAACATTAGGATCTTCAATCCGGTTCGGCATCGGCAGTTCTTCCGCCCCTGACTCCTGTTTACCTGTCCGGAGGAATATGCCTTTCACCCTTTTAAACAGGCGCTTCGAATCTTTCTGAGGCGGATCAAATTTGACCTGTGTTTCACTTTCAGTATGTTCACTATACAACCGATCTAGCTCGCCCGCATTATAAGCAGCCTTCAATTTATCCCATTGCTGTTTTTTCAACCGCGCAAATTGTGTAGGATAACGATAAATATCCTGCTCATACCGGGAAATATAATCTTGCATCTTTATGAGCTGTGCCATGCGACCACCACCCATCTCTCTATTTTTGGAGGTTTATCGTGAAAATCTTCTCGTATGAAGGGGAAGCTCCAAGATGTGTTTGATATAACGCAACCTGGTCTGCTTCAAAATGCTTATCCTGCACATTCGCCATCTGGCGAACGCCCTCCAGCGAAAAGGGATTATCCCCCTCGAATTTTCTTGCCAGTGTAATATGAGGCTTAAACGGCTTTTTATCAAGTTCAAAACCCGCCTCGATACAGGAATTATAGACTTTCCTTTGAATGGCAAAAAGCCTTTCTTGCTGCTTGACGCCTGCCCATAGAATCCTTGGACTATCACTCTTGCCGAAACCGCCGATATCGCCCAGTTCCAAGCCGAATGAGGCCTCATTGGCAAGCTCGCTTCCCACACGCCCCAAAGCATCTTCTTTCAATGTATCGGGAGCATTGCCCAAAAATGCCATCGTAATATGATAATCKGCTGGATGCAGCCATTTCTTAAATGGAAAGTCTGGCTTTAGTTGTTCCGTAACAGCATTTAAATAGGCCTTTATATCATCAGGCAATACTAAAGCAAAGAAAAAATGAGTATTCATGTTCATTTCCATTCCTTCCTGTTTTCCCTTTAATTTTACCATAATTCCCATTGCCTATACCTTTTCCAGGGCTTCCTAATAAATACTCCCTCCTCAGAAATATCGCTAATCTACCATCCTATGAACAAAGCCCCTGACGGATCATGCGCAGGTCCGGAATGTATTTTTCAGGCTGGGTAGATTAACGAAAAAAACAGCAAAAAAGGACCAAAAATCGGTCCTTCCCTGCCATTTCCATGTTAGCTGAACAGTGTTTCGTAAAGCAGGAACAAGTTCAGCCCAATGATAAGTACAGCTATAAGCCAAGCGATGCTCGAGGTGATTTTATGGTTGACCAGGCTGCCCATGATTTTTTTATTGCTTGTAAACATGATCAATGGCACTAAGGCAAACGCGATGCCAAACGAGAGTACAATTTGGCTCATCACAAGCGCTTTGGATGGATTCACTCCCCATAATATTATGAGCAGGGGCGGGACGGTAGTAATGACCCTTCTTAAATAAATCGGAATATGTCTTTTAATGAACCCTTGCATGACAACATCACCTGTCATTACACCAACGGATGAGCTCGATAAACCGGCAAATAATAATCCTATTCCGAAGAACATCGCGACCGATGGTCCAAGCATGGCCCCGAATTGTTGATAGGCGACATCCAAGTCCTCCACTAGTGCTCCATTCTTATGAAATAGGGCAGCTGAAACGATGACCATGGCGGCATTGATCGCACCTGCAATCAACATGGCGATGACAATGTCAATTAGCTCAAAACGATAAATCCTTTTTCTTTCCATATCGTTCACTCCGACTATCCTTCTTTGAGTCAAAGAAGAATGAAGGTATATCGCATGTGGCATAACGGTGGCTCCAAGCATACCGGCCGATAGTAAAATGCTGTCCACTCCCTCGAATTTTGGAGTGAATAGTCCTAAAACAACGGCCGACGTGTCAGGTTTTGCATAAAAAACTTGAGCGCCAAAAGCTATCACAACGACAAATATCATGACCGTAATCAGGGCTTCGAATGTTCGATAACCCCTGCGCTGGATTTCCAGAATGGCAAAGGAACCAATCGCTGCAATGATTGCCGATGTGATTAACGGTATGTCAAATAATAAATAAATCCCAAGTGCGGCTCCTATGAATTCAGCCAGGTCGGTTGCCATTATAACGGCTTCAGCCTGAATCCATAATAAGAAAGATGTTTTTTTCGAAAATTTTTCCCTGCATAGCTCCGGAAGGTTCTTTCCAGTGGCTATCCCCAACTTAGCTGATAGAGATTGGATTAGCACAGCCATTAAATTGGAGGCAAAGATAACCCATAATAACGTATAGCCATATTTAGATCCGGCTGTAATATTGGTAGCATAATTCCCTGGATCAATATAGGCAACAGCTGCTATGAAGGCAGGCCCTAGATAGGGAAGCAGTTTTTTTATTCCTCTCGAAGAAGATTGATGCAACACATCGGACATATCTATGTCAACTCCTTTTTATACGCAACTTAAATTGTTGCGACAGGTAAACTTTTTAGGTTATTAGCAAGTATATTCCTGGTTCTTGAAAATGTCAAAACAAAAAGGGAGGATTGCATATCGATGTAATTAACGTGATCGGGGATTCGGGGAAGGCCATCTCGCTTCCGGCTAACAGATAAAAAACCCCTTTGCCATTAGTGGCAAAGGGGCGTTACTCTATTTAATGGAACCGCATTGCTTCTCGATTTCCTCGGAAAACAGTTTCTGCAGTCTTTGAGTTATCGGACCGGGTTCCCCGGCTGCAATCAATTGGCCATCGATATTTATAATTGGTGTCACTTCGACGCTAGTGCTTGTATAAAGAACTTCATCGGCTGCCATCATGTCCTCGACCGTAAAGGCTTCTTCGACATAGGGAATCCCATGATCAGCGCAAAGCTTCAGCATCACCTGACGGGTAATTCCATTCAGGATCAAGTTTGTGGCCGGATGCGTTTTAAGTTGCCCATCCACCACGATTGATACATTTGACGAACTACCCTCCGTCACCGTACCCTCACGATGCTGGATCGCTTCATTACAGCCGGCTTCCATCGCTTGCTGTTTAGCCATTATATTTCCCAGTAGATTTAAACTCTTGATATTACAGCGCAGCCAGCGTATATCTTCGGTGGTAACAGCATTGACCCCTGGCTTCATTTTGCCTGTATAAGGCATTTCCTTTGTATAGGCGACAAAGACCGGTTCCACCTCTGCAGTTGGAAAAGAGTGTGTACGCGCAGATACTCCCCTTGTCAGCTGCATATAGACGATACCGTCCTTCAGTTGATTTTCAGCGATCAGCTCTTTCATGCGGGTTTTGATTTCCGCTATGGCAAAGGGAACTTTCATCTGAATCAACTTCGCACTGTCCATCAGCCGGTTCAGATGCATATCCTCCGTAAATAATTCGCCATTATAAACCCGGATGACTTCATAGACGCCATCACCGAATTGATATCCCCTGTCTTCTATATCTACCTTTACTTCGGACCTGCTTTTAAGGTCGCCGTTAAAAATGATTTTTCCCATGTCTTTCTCCCTCTTTGTCTCTTATTTAGCCAATTCATGAATGGCACGTGCATAAATGGACGTAGCCTTAAGCATATCCTCAATATCAATATATTCATCTTTCTGATGCGCAATGTCTTCGCTGCCAGGGAAAAGCGGGCCAAATGCAACGCCTTCTTTCAATGAACGGGCATATGTTCCGCCGCCAATCGAAAGAAGCTCGGCTTTATCACCTGTCTCCGCTTCATACACTCCCTGCAACGTCTTGATCAAGAAGCTTTCACTGTCCACATAATGGGGAGTTGAATGCGAATTGGTCTTCACTTTCAAATTATATGCCGCAAGCCTTTCTTCCAGCGCCGCCTTTTGCTGTTCCCACTCAAACGTGACCGGATAACGCATGCTGAAACCGATCGAGCTGTCGCCTTGTTTAAAATAATTGAAAACGCCGGCATTGATCGTCAATTCTCCTGTTTGCTCATCCGAATAAGCCACACCTAAATTATTTCCGCGGGAATCTTCGAACAAACGATCCTTGATGAAAGTGAAGTAGGCTTTCGCATGCGGATCAAGAGTGAGATCAGCTAAAAATACGGCTAAATGCAGACCTGCATTTTTTCCGTTGTTCGGTTCCATCGCGTGTGCCGAGACACCATTCATTTCAAGCAGCACTTGATTTTTTTGCGGAACGGCTTGGCCCCCCAATGAGTACTTTTGCAAATAATCCTGATAGTTTGCCGCCACTTCAGCAGGTTTGTCCGTTTCCACGATAGCCGTCGCAAAATCCGGTACCATATTCGTCCTTCGGCCTGAAGAAAACTCGATGACATTCACGTCTGAGTTCGTGCCATTTCCTGCATCGGCAGGATGGATAACCGAGAAATCCCAGATTCCTTTTTCCGCACTGATGATCGGGAAGTCAGCATCTGGTGCGAAGCCGATCGAAGGCATTTCCTCCACTTCAAAGTACCGGTCAACGCAGCGCCAGTTCGATTCTTCATCGGTTCCAATGATCATCCTCACACGTTTGTTCAAAGGTTCTCCTAGCTCCCGGACCAGCTTCATCGCATGATAGGCAGCCATCGTCGGCCCTTTATCATCGATTGCCCCACGGGCATATATGCGGCCATTGCGGATTTCAGCGCCAAACGGATCCGAACTCCAGCCATCTCCCTCAGGTACCACGTCGACATGGCATAATATCCCGATTAACTCCTCGCCTTCCCCCATTTCGATATGCCCAGCGACATTATCGACATTTTTCACAGTAAAACCGTCTTTTTCGCCTAATTGAAGCATGAAATCAAGCGCTTCCTTCACCCCTTTACCGAGTGGGGCCTCCTCTGTCGGATGTTCTTCATCAAGTACACTTTTTATTTTCAATAAGTTTTGTGTGTCCAGCAATAAGTCCATTTTCCGTTTTTCAACTTCTTCTCGCCAATTCAATTCACTCAAAATATGACAACTCCTCTTTTATATATATTTTTCATTTTATCACTTTTACTACCACATTCGCCAAGCCTTGCTACCTATTCTTCGTATTCCCGCATTATTGCTAACATCAAACTATCGATAACATCCCTTACAAAAATAAAAAAACACCCTCTTTTATTAAAAAGAGGATGATTTCATTAGACTATCGTCATTCATTAACTCTGTTACTTTTCTGTTCAGTCTTGGGATATATAATGCTAAAAATAAAGAACGTCCTAAACTGAAAGCCAGGAATGCAAGCCATAAACCATGATTGCCATGATTGCTTACTGCTGCGAATTGGACTATTAAAAAAGCCATCAGTGCCAGAAGCATCGAGTTCCTTACTGGAACGGCTTCAGTCGCACCGGTAAACACTCCATAAAAAATGAGTCCGATAAAGGCACTGAATGGGAATAGGACTATCCAAAGTCCATATTCATGGGCCAATTCGATGACGCCGGGAATGTCCGTGAATAAGAGAATGACCTCATCGCTGAAAAGATAGTAAGATGCGGCAAGTATGAACGAGGCATACAAGCCCCACCGCGCCGAGAGTGAGAGTGTTTTTTTATAAAGGTTTATATCTCTCGAACCAATCGCCTTCCCGACCAGAAGACTTGACGCGTTCGCGAAGCCATCAAAGCAATAGGCCATCAGATAATGGATTTGAATGAGTACGGCATTGGCCGCCAGGGTCTCTGTCCCGAAAGTCGCTCCCTTGGCCGTAAAAAGATTGAAAACCGTGATCAGGCAAATGGTCCTGATGAATAAATCCCTGTTGACCACCATCATTTTTTTCAGGGAAGCCCGATCGAACCCCTCCCGGATTGAAAAAGAATCCGGTACGTTAACCGCTTTCCGGATGACCCACAAGCCCAGTAAAAAAGCGGAAATCTCTGATATCAGTGTAGCGGCAGCAACCCCTGATACAGACCATGAAAAAATATTAACGAAAACGAGGCATARGATTATATTCATCACGTTCATGAAAACTTGAATGAACAAAGACGTTTTTATCCTCGATTTCCCCATTAACCAGCCTAAGATGACATAATTCAATAGAGCAAATGGCGCGCCCCATATCCTGATGCCGAAATAATCTGCGGCAAAGGCGGAAACATCCGATTCCGGACCGATTGCGCCTAACGATACATTCAAAATGGGCTTTTGGATCACGATAAAAAGCAGACCGATGATCGCTGCAATGAAAAAAGGCCGAATCAAGGCCATCAGGGTTTGCTTTTCATCCCTTGCCCCTTCCGCTTGTGCAGCGAAAGCAGATGTACTGACCCGAAGAAAACCAAAAAGCCAATACATCGTATTAAAAATTATGGTTCCGACAGCCACCCCGCCAATATAAGCGGGATCACTCAACTTTCCAACCACAGCCGTATCGACCGCACCGAGCAAGGGCGTACTCATCGTCGAAATCGTAAGCGGGATGGCCAAGGAAAGATATACTCTGTTATTCATAAAATGATGACCTCCTATGTACATAAAAGTTCTGAAAAGTTAGAATTGGAATGTCGTTATAAAAAATTGTATTCAAAGTACAAAAATATTGCAGTATTTAATTTTAATCACTAGAATTGTACATATGGTGCTCCCCAACATGCAAGAGATGCCACTACAAGATTACTTGTGGAACGTTTCAAATAGAACGGGTAAAACCCATTTTAAATCTGGATCATTTACGAATCAAAATTTGAAGATTGAAAGATTGAAAGATTGATATCGCTTTCAACCCGCAGGGGTTATGGGAAGTACATTTTTATCCAGCAAGAAAAAGGCATTTCCCAAGCCGGAAAATAAAATACTTGACGGATTCTTGAAGGAGTTTTTAGTATTGCTCGTTGATAATATACCTTTTGAACTATGCTTGAATATATATTCATCGTTATAACAACTAATTAGGAGTGATCATGATGGGAAGATTGACTGATAAAGTAGCCATTATCACTGGCGGAGCATCTGGTATGGGCAGGGAAATGGTAGACCTATTCACAAAAGAAGGAGCACAAGTCATTGCTGCCGATATCAATGAAAAAGCTGTAGCTGCCGTGAATGAACTCGATAACGTCCATGGTACTGTACTTGATGTATCTTCAGACGAAAGCTGGAAAAAGGTGACGGATGAAGTTATCGCTAAATTTGGCCAAATCGACATTTTGGTAAACAATGCCGGTATCTCAATGGAAAAAGGCATTAACGATACGACATTGGCCGATTGGCAGCTAATGTTAGGCATCAATGGATTTGGACCATTCCTTGGAATGAAACACGTTGTTCCTCACATGGCTAAAGAAGGTAAAGGCGCAGTTGTAAACATTTCTTCCTTTACAGCTCAAATCGGAATGGGCTTAAACTCTTATTCAGCTTCAAAAGGTGCCGTCCGTGCTATTTCCAAGGCTGCCGCAACGCAATATGGCCGCATGGGCGTCCGTGTCAATGCCGTATTCCCTGGTATCATCGAAACACCGATGACTCAAAAATTAGAAGAATCAAAAGAGTTAGTGAACCAAATGATCAAGGCCACTCCATTACAACGTTTGGGTCAGCCGGCGGATATTGCAAATGCCGTGCTTTATCTAGCTTCCGATGAAGCTTCATACGTAACTGGTGCCGAGCTTGTCATCGACGGCGGATACTCCGCTCAATAATTAAAGCAGAAATGGAAAATCCCGTTTCTAATACTCAGAAACGGGATTTTCTGATTCAATAAAGAAATTTTGTAAGTTGTAATGAGTTAAGTTAACACACCGATGAAATAGCCAAAAGTCGTAAATACCAAACACCAGCTGAATGCCCCTGCTCCTGCAAAGATAAAATACTTTCGTTTCCCCATTCCATTCATACCGGAAATGTAACTGGCGAAGTGACGGACTCCTGGAATGAAATAGGCGATGATAATCGTCCATGGACCGTATTTATTGAACCATTTCTCCAATTTTTCCAACCTCGCGGGGGTCATTTTGATCCACTTACCATGTTTCCTCAAAAAAGGCTTCCCCACCTTTTTTCCGATGAAATAACTGACAAGCATCCCGGATATCGAGCCAAGGAAACTGACAAGGAAAGCTCCCTGGACATTCAAAACGGAAATGGATGACAAATAGCCGACAAAAGTCATCATGAACTCATCAGGTACCGGCAAGCCAATAATCCCAATCGCCAACAATCCATATATCGCAAAATAACCATAGTTTGATATTAAATCTTTTACTATATCCATCTAAAGTACTCCATCTCAGCACCCTTTATTAAAGTAATCCATTTTCTTATGCGGGCCTGGGTAACGTGATTACTTCTTTTTAATAGGATAACCTAATTTAACCCAAATGAGTTGATTTTCAAAAAAAAAATAGAAAAAAAAGAAGAATGGACACGTTTTTTGTTGAAATACCTGTATGGCAGTTTCCTCATTAAAGATGAAAATCGGCAACAATAAAAGCGGACTCGATACCCGAGTCCGCTTCTTCTTATTTCACAATCTTTATTTCATTGATCGGCCAATACACTAGATTCGCCTTGCCCACGATTTCATCGACGGAAATCGTGCCAATTTCACGGCTATCCAAACTATTTTGGCGATTGTCCCCCATAAGGAACAACTGGCCTTCCGGCACTGTCATGCTGCCTGTAATATCTTCGAGCTTGAAGGATTCAGTCAGCGGCACTCCTGATGGCATCTGATTCTTATATTTGTCCAAGTATGGTTCTTCATAAGCTTTCCCATTAATATAAAGCGTATCGTCTTTATATTCAATATGGTCACCTGGCAGACCGATAACCCTTTTTATATAATCTTTATCTACCGTTGCATGAAAAACGACAATATCAAACCGGTCTATATTATCGATATTCGTTCCAAACTTGGTAAGAACAATTCTTTCGTGGTCTTGCAGAGTCGGCATCATTGACTCACCGTCCACGACAATCGGTGCAAAAATATACGTTCGAATTAAAAAAGCTAGAATGACTGCAATCAATATCGCTTTTATCCATGAAAAAACTTCTTTTCTTTTTTCCAATCGAAGTCCCTCTCTCTGTTTTTTATTCATGCCATTATAACATAATCCTTTCATGATCACGTCATACAAATACCCACATTTTACACATTGTCATTTACTTCCATTTTTCGTACTGGATTTCCATGCTTTCCAACTCTATTTCCCTGCGCTGCATTTTAGTTGGACAAATCGCATTATATGTACGGACTTTCTCATTTATTTCACCCATTCGTTTCATTAATTCGGATTCAGTTCCATTCATTTTTTTCAATCGAACCAATTCGGCTAGCTCTTCGCGAATTTCTTTTTGCCATTTTATCCAAAGCGGAAGGAAGCCGGCATCCTTGGCCTTCGTCAAGAAGTTGTCATATATATTTCCCGACAGCGCCGACTCCGGAAGCGGTTTACCAAAGCCAGGATTATTCTTCAGCCCGCCTTCTCTTTCATATTCCTTGAAAATCTGATCCATCCAGTTCACATGCCCGTGTTCTTTGCCCATAAACAATCCCCCTTCAGATCACTAATCATTACATGTTTTTACAATTATAACATTTTTATCAATACCTACTCCACCCTTGGGGACACTTTCTACTATTATATATGCCTATCTTTCAGCCAAACACATTCAGACATCAAAAAAGGATTCCCCTATTCAGGGAATCCTACAGACTTTAGATGATGAAAATCAAGTTTATCTACAGTTTTTATGAGGGTTTGTAAAATCTCGGACGTCGATTGAAACGTAGGGCACTCGCTTTCCGCGGGCGGTCCGGTAGCCTCCTCGGCGCYTTTGCGCCTGTGGGGTCTACCCTCGACTCGCTTTTCCCGCAGGAGTCTCGCACACCCGCTCCAATCATCTTTGTTTAAAAATTCAGATAATCCCTTGCCTACAAACTCAAGGATTCCCTATTCAGGGAATCCATGTTGGCCTTCTATTTAACGGTGATTTTCCTTTTTACTTCCGCCTCGTTCTTCGATTTATCCTTAACTGTGTAAGTCAATGTATAGGTGCCTTTTTTCTTCGTATTCACAGTCCCTGTTATTTTGATCTTACTTGTTAAGCTTCCATCAAGATTATCTTTTGCGGATACACCTGATTTAGGATTGAATGTCGAGTTATAGGCAATGGTTTTGCTCTTGGCACCGGAAATGACAGGCTTTGTGCTGTCTACCGTGATCTTTCTTGTGACTGTTGCCGTATTTTTCGATGAATCAGTGATTGTATACTTTAATGTATACGTACCTTTTTTCTTTGTATTCACCGTACCTGTCACCTTTATTTTACTCGTCATGTTGCCATCCAGGTTATCTTTCGCAGATACGCCCGATTCAGGGCTGAATGTCGAATAATAGCCAACGGTTTTACTATTGGCTCCCGAGATGACTGGCTTGGTGCCATCTATCGTGATCTTTCTTGTGACTGTCGCCGCATTTTTCGATGAATCTGTGACCGTATACTTTAATGTATAGGTCCCCTTTTTCTTCGTATTGACTGTACCCGTCACTTTGATTTTACTAGTCAAATTTCCATCGGCATTATCCTTGGCACTCACGTTTGTTTTTGGATTGAATGAAGAATTAAGTTTGATGGTTTTGTTCCCGGCACCTGAAATCACCGGCTTGACTTGATCATAAACGGTTATCTTCCTTGTGACCTTGGCAACATTCCCAGCCTTGTCAGCTACCGTATAAGTCAAATTATAGGTGCCCACTTTTTTGGTATCCACCTTACCTTCCACACCTATGGCACTCGTTAAGTCACCATCTTTATCATCCTTCGCCTTTACGCTGGTTTTAGGATTGAAAGTGGAGTTGAATGGAATCGATTTACCGGCAGCCCCAGAAATCACAGGTTATTCGTATCCTAGATAGGTGCGACAATCGATAGCCTATTGGATAGGTAAGCCGATGAAACATACCCCTTAATCTTCCCGTCTTCCGTTTGTACGGGGTAAAAAACAAATTTATTTCCTTTAGATTCGTGATAGTTAAAATTCCCTGTGATGATCAAGCTAGTATTTGATGGAACAGATACTGCACCTGCCGTAGTGCTTATTTCTTTCCTGATATTCGCGCTTGATGTCGTCACCACTTTGTCTCCAGCCTTGAACCAATAAACAGAGTCATGTGTTTGCTCTGTCAGTGTGTATACAAGATTTGTAAAGATGATATTTCCAGTGCTTTCCCGATCATATTGAAAATCCGATGTTTTGAATGGATATTTTGCCAGTTTTGTATCATTCAAATAACTTTGGTTTTCTATCTCAGCAAAAACTTCCTCTTGGTAGGCATTCGTATTTCTTTGCCCGTTTTCCTGGTAAAGAGGACTGTTAACCGGTTTTGTCCCATTGTATGCCATGACAGGGAAATACCAGTTTTCGATGACCCTGCGTCCTGCATCTTTGATCTTGGGCAAATCCCTTCTTGAATACATGCCACTCAGGACCTCGACGCCTGCCCCGATATTGTAGACTATATCATTTTCCAGCTTTTTCTGGTCATACCCACTTTTATTGGTAAGCTGCATTAGACCGATACCGCCATCGTCGGATTTAATCGGTTTACCGTCCTCATTAAATTGCCTCCAATCCCCGTTTTCCTGTGTAGCCACCGCTTTTACCACTTCAGGGGGGATTTCAGCCTCTATTGCCGCATTCGTCAGTAAGCAGTTTATCTGCTTATGGGAAGGATTTTCATTGGGTTGAATCTCACCGAATGATGAACACGCATTGGTTATACCAGACTCCGCAAAAGCCTGTCCATTGAACAAACCAAGCGTTAAACAGGTCAGTGCCCCAACCTTCAATAATGGTATTTTCATTGATCGAACTCCAGTCTATTTATATTTAAATCTATAATAATAGTAACATGATAGACTGGTGATTGCAGGTATAATAAGGTATTCCCCCCTAAAATATCCTTACAGCATAAAAGGAGCTTACCCGCATTAACGGGAAAGCTCCTTTGTTTTCAAATCACAAAACTATGTATGATGCCGGATCATTCGATCACTTCCACCGTTTCCCTCGGCTTCCTTACAAGGCACATGATACCCGGTATGATGAAGAAGATAAGCGGCCAAACATGAAAAATCGTCAGAATGCCCGTAATGATCAATAAGATTCCGGCTCCCTTCGCCTTGCCGCCCTTTAATAGAAAGATAGCGATCAAACCGCCTGCCAAGGCAATGAACAGAGATATGATCCCAGCCCATAATAAGCCCATGAAAAATTTGACTGACATATCTATCTCAGATGAGGAAAACTCCTGAGAATCTGTCATTAATGAGTTGTCCACCATTTCTTTCAAATCGATACTGTTGAGATAGACGGCCGCTATGATCGTCACGATTAAAAAAATCGCGGCGATACTCACGCCTATGATACTTAATGCGTATTCCCATGTCCGTTTCATTTACTTCGCCTCCCTGGAAAAGTCACGTATATATAATACCCAATCTGTGAAGGAATAAAAGACTTTTATTCCTTACTCCTCAAAATTGAGTGTAAATGTGGTGAATTCGTCCAAATCCTTTAACGCCCCCCCTGCCTTGCCTTCATTCATCCTTCTTTTTCAATCGTTCATGTAATTCATCTCTTTTATTATCCAGGTTATTCATTTTTGTCATATGTTTTATAAAGAACGGACCGCCTTCACAACCATAACGAATAACAGAACAAGTAGGGCAAGGTAGAATAATTGCCATAAAACATCGCCAATATTAAACATGAAGTCACCTTCTGTCCTTGAATGAATTCCGGCCAATAAAAGCAGTAAGTGAGGGCTTTTCGTACTCCGTGATGTTCCGTAATTAAATGATAACACGATTGGCCCTAACACTGAACGCCAACAATATTAATAGAAGGTGAATAACGAAGCCCCCCAAAGGAAATAGACTCTGTTTTTATCAGAGCCTAAAAAACATTCCTATTCACGATCAAATCCACCAATTGTTCGACAGACGGTTCTTTCGGCATCATATCAGATGTAAATCCATAGTCTTGAAGTCTATTGCCTGTACTTTCCCCGATCACCCCGATGGAGGCTTGTTTTAGCAGCGCTTCAACATTCACGTTTGCCTTGTTCCCATATTGCATCAGCATATCGACTGAATGCCGGTTTGAAAATAGTACCGTTTCTACAGCTTTCCCATCAAGCATTCTCGGAAAGATTTCAAGGAATCTTTCATCGACAAATTTAGCGATTGATTGAATATAGTCTCCGTCCCCATGTGCCGCATCTCTAAGATCCCTGTTTCGATCTCCAACAACTAACAGTGTTCCGGCTTCCGGCATCCCGGATTTGAGCTCGGCCGTCAGACCCCGTTGCTGCAAAGCCTTTTTCGATTTCCTTGATAACACATATAGTTTAGAAGAAATCCAGCGGAAATCAATAGCTTGTTCAGTAAGTGAATCCAAGAATCCATGGACACTTTCAGGCGAAGTGAAGAGAATTCGATCATATGAAAGAAAAGCGAGCAGCTGACTTTCTTCTATTTTCACTTTTTCCGCATTCCATTTAGGAAACTCGATGACTTCGCCGCCAAGTTCATACAGGGCTTCCGCCAAGGCACTCTTTGCCGTCCCAGTCCGGGCCACTAAAAACCGTTGTCCATAAAGCGGCTTCCTTTCGAACCATTGCAGTTTTCCCCTTAGTGAAATGATATCCCCGACCAAGGTGATTGCAGGATTGCCAAGCGACCTTTCACTTACCCGTTCGACGATATCATCCAAGGTCCCCTCGACACTTTCCTGTCTTCCATAAGTGCCCCATTGAATGACGAGTGCCGGTGTATTCCCCGGCTTTCCATGATTGACCAAATTTTTGCGGATAGACGGAAGGTTGGCCACACCCATATAAAAGGCAACCGTATCTATACTCACAAGCCCATTCCAATCTATATCCTTCTTCGTTTGATCATGGCCCGTCACCATCGCAAAGGAACGTCCGTAATCCCGATGTGTGACGGGAACTCCTGCGTACATGGATGCAGCAATGCTGGACGTAACCCCCGGAATGACTTCGAATGGGATTCCCTCATCTTTCAACGATTCCGCTTCCTCCCCGACTCTTCCAAAAACGGCAGGATCACCGCCTTTCAAACGGACGACCCGATGCCCTTCCAGTGCTTTGGAAACAAGCAGCTCATTGATTTCCCCTTGGCTGATGCCAGTAGCATAAGGTGTCTTGCCACAATATATCAATTCACAATCGAAGGCGGCAGCCTCCAACAGCTTGGGATTCAGCAATCTATCATATAAAATGACATCCGCTTTTTCAATCTCTTTTTGGCCTTTTACGGTAATCAGGCCTTCATCACCCGGACCTGCACCAACAAAATAAACCTTGCCCTTGGTCATGCCGCACTCACCCCTATCTGCTTGCCATTCCCTGATAATATTTCACCAGCTCCACCATTGCACTTCCCATCCGTTGGTCTTCAGGATATATGACCCGCTCAATCCCTTCATCGATCACCACCTGCGCCGTTACCTTTCCGACCGCAAGAGCAATTACATCTGTTGCAAACAGGCCGACTATCTTATCCTCCACACCTTGTTCACGGACAAATCTCATTAAATTTCGCGGCTGGGGTGCACTCGTGAACACAACCGAATCGATTTTGCCTTCAAGGATTTCTTGGATCAGCTGCTGCATCGTTTCTTTTTCAGGCGCTATATGTTCATATGGCAGGATTTCTTTATGTTCCACTTTTTGTTCATCCAGCCAATTCATCAAAAGAGGCGCCGGATCGCCGTGAAGCTGCAAAGCGACCTTTACACCTCCAGGCAGATGGCCTTCCAGATTGCGAACAAGCCCTGCCGTACTGCCATCATCATCACGGATTAATGGCTGCAGGCCAATCTTTTTCAGCATATTAACCGTTTTATAGCCCCTAGCTGCAATTTTCATAGACTGCAAAGCCTCTATGAAACGCTCTCCCGCTTCCATCTTCACTGCCGTTTTATATAATAATTCCGTCCCCACTCCCGTCGTGAGAATGATCCAATCGAACTCCCCTGCCATCAAACGGGTGACATCCTCTTCCAAATGGGAATCATCAAGGAAAACCGTCCCCTGTGCCGGGCGAACAAGCGGGACTCCCCCAAGATTTTGAACGATTTTACTAAGTTCTTCTGTCTTCCGCGCCCCCAATAAAGCAACGGTCCTGCCATTAAGCTTACTCATCCATGCCCCTCCTATATGTACATTCAATTAAATCCATCTCACCCATTATACAAATTTTCAGTCTATGAAACTATAAAAAACGGATTCCATATCAAAAACAACGCTTTTTCTTTCTTTTATCTTATATAAATTCAGTGGAAAGATGAATTAGCAGCATTTTGCTTTTCATAAGTCCCTTCCTCATGAGTTTGGAGCAAATACTCGTGAGTTTTGGGCTTTTACTCGTAAGTTTAGAGCAAATACTCGTAAGTTTTGGGCTTTTACTCGTGAGTTTCCAAAAAAGCAAAACATGGCCTGCTTCAAATTCCTCATGCTACCTTTTCTAGCCAAAAATAAAGCTGCCACATCAGGACAGCGATTTTCACGATTTAACCTTTTGTTAATTCTTATTTATCGCCCTTTGGGCAATATGCTCCAGTTCTTTTTTTACAAAAACATCATATTGAGTGGTTTCATGGCGATTCTGAAAGTTTTCAGTGCCTAAGTTCATAGGCGTTTTCGTTTTGAAGGGTATCCCTTCCCTTTCCAATTTCGCAACCGCCTTATAATAATTTTCATTCCCGAATGCTGTATAAATACATGTCCAATATTTATAGGAAATCAGTTTGACAATTACTATACACGCAATCACGAGGACTAGTATTCCAATCATTATATACATCCTTTAACTCCTTTTCATTTCGGACTTTTTTTGGAAAAGCCATCCTGTACACTATATTCTTTGCCATACATGACATTTCCTTTTCAAGTAAAAAAAGGAGACCCCAGTTTGGGGTCTCCTTCTTCATCTTCTATTTTTCCTTTATGTTACAAGAACCGTCCGTACAAGCGTCGCCTGTTGCTGGATCATTCACGATCGTAAGCGGATTTTCCTCAGCCCATACTTTTTTTAGCGTATCGAGGAATGCTTCCGTTGGCTGGGCGCCGGAGATTCCATATTTGCGATTAATGACGAAGAATGGGACGCCTGTAATGCCAAGCAGGCTTCCTTCTTGCTCATTTCCCCTAACCTCTGCCGTGAATGCCGTTCCTGCCAGCATGGACTCCGTCTCGGACTTTTCAATGCCAACCTCTTCTGCCAAACTTGCCAATGTAGCGTGATCGCCAATATGTTTGCCTTCCGTAAAGTAAGCTTTAAATAGGCGTTCATTCATTTCTTTCTCTTTACCTTTTGATTCAGCAAAGTGCATCAAGCGGTGGGCATCGAACGAATTCGTTAAGACCACTTTGTCCAAGTGATAATCGAGTCCCAATTCTTTAGCCTGTTGAGTCAGGTTTTGGCTGTTCGCTTCCACCTGCGCTTGAGACATGCCGTATTTCTTGGCCAGCATTTCATTTTGAGTCATATTGATATCCCGCTCAGCCTCTGGGTTCAACTCAAAACTGCGAAATGAGACCTCTACCTGATCTTTATTTTCAAACTGCTTTAACGCCTCTTCGAACCGACGCTTACCTATATAACAGAACGGACATTGAT
>NZ_JBFUIQ010000048.1:0-28470 GCF_056401795.1 Peribacillus sp. P4_D6 | reverse complement strand
GTGTATTTTCAGTAACTTGATTAATTTTTTCATTCCATTTAAACTGCATAGAGAAGTCCTCCTTGTTTGATGCTGAGTCAATGGTCGTTGACACTCATGCATCATACAAGAGGGCTCTTTTTCTTTCAAGACTTCGAACATCCTTCTAACAGGAATGCTGCCCCGTTAGTGCCATAAGAAAAAGCTGCCTTAAAAGACAGCTCCGATCTTAAACTAACGCACCGGTAGTTTAAGTATATTTCTTCACAATCTCGTTGTATCTGACAAAACTATCCTCTAACTATAAATTCCTATCTAACAAAAGCCCCACTTGTTCTGCCACGACTTGTGTCGGTTCTGATAATCCATTATTGAACCACACTTCTACAATCTCTACTATTGCTGCTCCAAAGAATTTAAGAATTAAATCCTTACTTAAACCTTGATTTTTCCCTTCAGTTACATCAACTTCACCGTCTAACTCTTGGATTACAAATTCTAGGAAATGACTACGGAAAGCAGGGGCTCCTTTACTCGTTAACATTGTTGAAAAGAATGAATGATTACGTTCAAAGTATTCAAACCAAATTAGATTTCCCTCGACAAAATTTAATTCAGATGCCGATTCGCAGAGTATCCTTAGTTCGTTAATATGTTCTTCAATGAGTTTATCAAGTAGATCAAATTTATCCATGTAATGGTCATAAATCGTTCTGCGTCCGACATTTGCTCTGTCGGAAATATCTTGTATCGTAATATGATCAAAACTTATTTCAGACATTAGTTCAATAAAAGCATTTTTTATTGCTTCTTGAGATTTTTGTACTCTTCTATCCACCCTAGACATTGTGGTTTTCACCAAACTTTCTTAAAAATTAACGCACAATTTCAATTAACTTGTGCAATAACGTACAGAACGTAACATTTTGATTGTTGTAGACATCCTCTTTTCATTTTATATTATATACAGATGTGCGGTACCGCATCAATATGCGATTTACTAACACATCAAATTTTACTAACTTGGAGTAATAGAAGAGTTAATTAAATTCAAAGAGGAGGTTTAGTTATGGACCGTGTTGAAAAGAGCCAGGAAAAGTTCAAACAGCTTTTTGGTGAGGGAATAACTGCCGCACATGCTACTGATCCTGATTTTCAGGACATTCTAAGCCATTTCATTTTTGGGGAAGTTTTTTATCAAGGTAACCTTGATGATAAGATGCGTGAGTTGATCACACTGGTTGTTCTTGCGACCAATCAAACATTGCCTCAGTTGAATGCTCATGTTCACGCCGCACTAAACGTTGGGCTAACATCTGTCGAAATCAAAGAGGCTGTTTACCAGTGTGCTCCATACATCGGATTCCCAAAAACGTTAAATGCTATCAATGAAGTCAATGAGGTTTTCAAAGCAAAGAATATCGCTTTGCCGATTGAAAGTCAAAAGACTGTAGATGAAGAAAATCGTTTTGATAAAGGACTTGCAGTGCAAGTAAAGATATTTGGTGATGTCATTAAAAAAATGCAGGAGAGTGCTCCGTCAAATCAAAAGCATATACAGGAATATCTATCCACTTTTTGCTTCGGAGATTTATACACCCGTGGTGGACTTGATTTGAAAACACGAGAATTGTTAACGCTCTGCATCATTACTGCTTTAGGTGGTGCTGAAGGTCAAGTGAAGGCACATGTACAGGGTAACAAAAATGTGGGCAATGACAAGGAAACATTGATCGCCGCCATCACCCACTGCCTTCCATATATGGGCTTTCCGAGAACACTGAACGCATTAGCTTGCGTAAATGAAATTATTCCTGAAAATTAAGAAAGGGTGTTATTTATTATGTCTAATATTCAAGATAAAGTTGTCATTATTACAGGTGCTTCTTCTGGAATTGGAGAAGCTACTGCAAAAGAACTTGCGTTTAAAGGAGCAAAGTTGGTACTAGCGGCTCGTCGTGAAGATCGATTAAAGAAATTACAAGAAGAAATTAGAACCAATGGCGGAGAAGCTATTTATAAAGTGACAGATGTTACTTCTCGTCTACAAATGGAAGAACTCGCTGCTTATGCACTTAAAGAGTTTGGCAAAATTGATGTACTAGTTAACAATGCTGGAATCATGCCACAAGCTTTTCTAGCTGAAAATAAAGTTGATGAGTGGGATAAAATGATTGATGTCAACATCAAAGGTGTTTTGTATGCCATCGCTGGTATCGTTCCATCTATGAGAGAACGCAAATCCGGTCACGTTATCAACCTTTCTTCAGTAGCAGGACATAACATCTACCCTGGTGGAACAGTATACTGTGGTACCAAATTTGCAGTAAGAGCCATCTCTGAAGGTTTACGCCAAGAAGAAGCGATGAATGGCACCAATATCCGAGTTACCAATATTTCTCCTGGGGCTGTTAGCAGCGAATTGTTAGAAACGACAACAGACCCTGCCATGAAAGCGGGATTAGCTGAATTTTACAAAGTGGCAATTGATGCTGACAGTATTGCTCGTACAATTGCATTTGCAATTGAGCAGCCATCAGATGTTGGTATTAATGAATTGATTATTCGTCCAACTGTTCAGGTTGGTTAATAATAAAGAATTAAGTCTATCGGAGGTTTTAAAATGGCAAAACATGAAGAAGTAAAAAATGGCGTTATTTTCCCAGTGGGCGAAAAAAATGAAGCATATGCACAATTTTTTGTGGGACAAAGTTATCTTAAACCATTAATTGCTGACCCTAAAGTGAGTGTAGGTGTAGGGAATGTGACCTTTGAACCAGGATGCAGAAATAACTGGCATATACATCGTGATGGATTCCAACTTTTATTAGTAACTGGTGGCGAAGGTTGGTACCAAGAAGAAGGAAAACCTGCTCAATTCTTAAAAGCCGGTGATGTTATTGTCACCCACGATGGTGTAAAACACTGGCATGGTGCTACAAAAGATAGCTGGTTTGAACACATTGCAATCACGGCAGGTACACCGGATTGGTTAGAATCAGTAACAGATGAGGAATATAGCAAATTAAAATAAAAGTTGATGATAAGAATTGCCCTGTTATACAGGGCTTTTTTTATATCAATCACAAGAATTATGATGTATACAACCACTACTTTTATGAAAGGAGCAATAACTTTGGATAGACCATATATAATATGCCACATGCTGACATCATTGGATGGAAAAATCATTGGAGATTATTTAAATGTGGAACGAGCTGCCTATTTTACAGACCTATTCTTTGCTGTTTTAACTTCAGCTTATATGCAACTTTTGATATATCACTTATTTTAAAAATATCATATAAAATGATCATTGTTCCACCAGTTTTTTGAAAATAAAATCAATTTCTAATTTTTTCTTTACTGTACTAAAAGTCCAACTGCACATTGCAAAAGTAATAGCGCCAAAATAATATTTATCACTTGAAAATGTTTGGAATATGTCTTTTGAAACAATCCACCAAAAAATATCCAAGTCAAGGTAGCGATAGTACCGATTGTAGCAATGATCATCTCAAAAAATATTAGCATACCTAATGACGTATAATATGGAATAATATATCCTGTCAGAGCCGTTATACCAAATATAAATATCTTTACATTAACAACTTGCAAAACAAAACCAATTAAAAAAGAAGGTTGTTTCACATCATTTTTATTGTCAGGCTTACTAATGGCAATATGATATGCCAGCCATAAAATATAAATTGCTCCCGCATATTTAAGGACGGACATTATTGGATTTA
The DNA here is from genome assembly GCF_056401795.1 of Peribacillus sp. P4_D6. Lineage (NCBI taxonomy): Bacteria > Bacillati > Bacillota > Bacilli > Caryophanales > Bacillaceae > Peribacillus > Peribacillus sp. P4_D6. The sequence continues at coordinate 24,742 of NZ_JBFUIQ010000048.1, read as the reverse complement.
TTAAGTTCTCTAGTCCGAAAACAAATACTGCACATAACGCTTGTACAAAATAATAACTTATAAATATCCCAAAGAATAAACGCTTTCCTCTTTTCCATCCATAATTGGTCATAGTATTTAATGCCAGGATATTTCCAGGTCCTGGTGTAAAGGCATTTATTAGAGCGTATATAACAAATGCAAATACTGCTTGGACTCCCATATCAAAATCACACTCTGCTTTCCAAATGTTTATTTTTCGGCTTATTCCCTTAATCATTTATATTATAATGAGTTGTTTTGATATAGTATAATACTGAAATAATATAACCTGATATAGATAATAACTATATCAAACTTATTATTAAGTCGATTTTCTTTTATAATTCCTTTGCAATCATTTTTAATGCATCTAAATATATTTCTCCCAGTTTTGTTAATGTGACATCGTTATGCTTTATTGTTCCAATCCGTATGACTTCATCTACATTAAGACGAACTGCAATAATTTCTTCTCCATGAAGATATTTAGGAAAAACTCCAGAAGAAATGGTATAACCATTGAGACCAATCATGAAATTAACAATAGCTGCTCTGTCACTTACTTTAATATTTTTCTTTACAATTCTTGTACTTAAAATTTCTTCTGAAAAGTAAAAAGAATTGTATTCTCCTTGTTCAAATGAAAGGCATGGATAATCATCTAATTCATCCAAATCAATAGATTCATTGATAGACAATGGATGTTTTTTACTAATAAATACATGTGGTTTTGCAACAAATAGTTCTGAAAAACTAATATTTCTTTCTCTTAACAGCTTTAATAATACTGATTCATTATAATTACTTAAATGGATAATCCCCAGTTCACTTCGTAAATTCTTCACATCTTCAATTATTTCATAAGTTTTCGTTTCACGAAGTGTAAACTCATACTCAGAAGCTCCAAATTCCTTTACAAGTTCTACAAAAGCATTGGCTGCAAAAGTAAAATGCTGGGTTGAAATACAAAAATGTTGCTTAGCTGGTTTTCCACTCATATATTTTTCTTCAATCATATTATACTGCTGTAATACCTGTCTGGCATAACCTAGAAACTCAGCTCCTTCATTAGAAATAGCAATTCCTCTATTCGTTCTAATGAATATGGTTATTTTTATTTCCTTCTCTAATTCCTTAATAGCATTCGACAAACTTGGTTGGGAGATGAATAAACTTTTTGCTGCCTCATTCATAGATCCCTTACTTGCTACTTCAAGTGCATATTTTAATTGTTGTAAAGTCAAACTGAACGCCACCTTTTCAAAGATACTTATAAATCCATAATCAAACATTCTGATGTTATTCTTATATATTTTTCCTTCTATAACAGTTTACTAATTTTCATTCTTGTTTTTATTAAGGAACAAAAAGGACCATAAGGCAAACTATAATGAGTATGGACTTTCATACTTAATACGGGAGTAAGCTATCAAAAGAAAAAACTAAAATCTCTGCTCCACCTACTACTTCCTCTTTTCTTTCTTCTTTATAAAACTTGATCCTCCTCATTCCTTTCTGATCAGCTGTTAAAAATCACAAGTTATCAGGTTATAAAGAAGATAGGGAAGTTAATGATTCTTTGAGTTATAAAAATTCTTTGTTAACTTTTTAAGTATATAATTTCAAGCCCCTATTCCCCCATTTATAGCTAATGTATGATTTACCCTTGCTATATTCTTTGCTTTATTTCTTTAAAATGGAATCAATCCTGAAAGAGTTTATTCTACAACCCTTGTTTTTTCTCCAGCTCTATATCATTTAATATATACATAGTATGTATCCTTATCAAACTGTTTCAAGGTTTTCACTTCGGCTGCTAAGATGTGCATAAGAACCCATCTTGTTTTGTCGCTCAAATTATTTGAATAACATAAAGTTTGTTCTAAAAAATTACGAAACAAATAATACTGAGCAGGTATGCTCAATTCCTCTACTTTGTTTTAAAATGATCCTTCCAATCATCTGCTGAAATACTAAACGTCATTTTATTTATCCCCTATCGTTTGTTTTCTCTTAGCTGACTAAGGTATCTGTATTAAATTCTATTTATACCCTAGAAACAAGGGAATAATAATATTATTTCGATACCGATTACGAAGCCGAACTGTATTGTCGTTTAAATACGGCGATACAACAAAAGGTGCACCAGAAAGAATCGCAATTCTAGCAGTTTCTGAATCCATATCTTTACCAGTACCAACTGCAATACCTTCGTTAATTTAACGCCAATCTTTCTAATACTTTATTAGCTTCCACTAAATCAGCTCGCTAAAAATCCACTAATACTAAGCGTAAGCATTTAGGAGATGTATATTTCACCCGAAATTAGTAAGGTTTCTAAATCCGCCAAATCGCAAGAAATGACGTTTCCATAGATGTCTTGACCAACCATACACAGGAAGCTCCATATTTTCGATATGAGAATGAATGCCTTAATAATTATAATTGAGCATTTTCGGTAAGCCTTTATAAGCTGCCATTTACTTCAATGTTGCTGCCTAGTACTTGCCGTAATGCCTATCTTTTTTTCGTTAAGAGTTCAGTTACTGGGTTAATCCTATAGGAAAAGAACGCCCTGACTTTTTAGTTGGTTTTGGTGGAATTAATGAAAAGAAAATTGAAGAGGGTATACATTTAATATCCTAATTATTAATGAGAATATATAATATAGGACACTTACAGTTACTTTATAAAAAATTAGAATGTTTAGAAATAATACAGTTTTATAAGTCCCATACCTTGATTTTTACTACCTTCCTACAAGTTGGTTTGGGCTTACAAAATATTTATATAAAGAACCTCTACTTCCTTACAAATCTCTCTAAAATTAAACAGCTCTAGGTAAATAAGAGGTATGTAATCACACAATCTCTTATATTTCCCAGAACTGTTTTATTATGTGAATAAAGGTTATGAAGTAAATATATAGGAAAAACTTCTTAATATTTTACTGTTTTGGTTTTTACATCTAAACTGTAATAAAAATTCACATTATCTTTCTCATATCCGTTTGTCTCGTATAATTTTTGTGCAGATGTATTATTAATTTCTGTCTCGAGCTTTATTCCTTTTGCACCCGTACTCTTAGCATATTCTTTTGCTATGTTTAGTAGATTTGAAGCTACACCTTGTTTCCTAGCCGATTCTAGTACATATAAATCATTTAAAATCCATAATTTCTTCATTGCAACCGATGAAAAAAACGGATACATTTGTGTAAACCCTAAATAATTTCCTTGATGAACAGCTACAAATATTACCGAGTCTTTTTGTTGAAAACGCTTTAAAATAAAAGCTTTAGCTTCTTCCTGATTAGACTCTTGCCTATAAAAAACCCTATACGAATTGAATAAATGCGAAATCCCTTCAACGTCTAGTATAGTTGCCTGATAAATATTCATCTTACTCCCCCCCTTCTCCAATCATTAGGTATTGAAATAAAAACTTTAATTCAATCATAGATAATCTCTACATTTTAGATATACTGCTACCAGAATTCTATAATAGGTACGTGATTAGCATGGGCTTCAATTAGATAAGCGCTAGGCTATCTCTATATTAGGATTAAAATTATTGCATACACCTGTTTTCCTTATTTTTGGCTAATGCATAACAGCCACAGCACCTGAAGCTTCTGAAATTTTTGCTTGCTCAGCATTGATTACGTCCATGATGACGCCATCTTTTTGCATTTCTGCCATTCCTCGTTTTACAGGCATAGTTCCTTTATCCAGAATATTTTTATCTTCTTCACCAAAGGAAATCCCAAAACTTACCTTAGTTTATAAAGCTATATTAATCCCTAGATAAAAATTTTAAAATGTTTCTGATGTTGTCTTTGCCTGCATATGAAGAAGTAAATAATCTGGTCCACCTGCTTTTGAATTTGTTCCCGACATATTAAATCCTCCAAATGGCTGATACCCAACGATTGCTCCAGTACAACCTCTATTGAAATATAGATTTCCAACATGAAACTCTTCACGAGCACGTTCGATATGTTCACGATTTTTTGTTAACAATGCTCCAGTTAATCCGTAATCTGTGTTGTTGACAATCTCCATCATATGATCAAAATTTCGTGCTTTCGAAAATGCCACGACAGGTCCGAAAATTTCCTCTTGCATCAAACGAGCATTTTCATCTACATCTGCAAAGATTGTTGGCTGAATAAAATACCCTGTAGAGTCATCACCTTCTCCACCAGCAACTAAACGGCCTTCTTCTTTTCCAAGCTCGATATAAGACATGATTTTTTTATAAGAGTCTTTGTGAATAACTGGTCCCATATAAGTAGAAACCTCTTCTGGATCGCCTACAGTTAATGCTTTTGTTAAGGCAACGGCTTTATTTAGCACTTCATCATATACGTCTTGATGAATAACGACACGCGAGCCAGCCGAACATTTTTGTCCTGAGAATCCAAATGCAGAAGACACGATAGAAGATGCTGCTAAATCAAGGTCTGCGTCTTTATCCACAGCCACTGTATCTTTCCCCCCCCCATTTCAGCAATGACACGTTTGAGCCATTTTTGACCTGGTTGGACCTTCGCAGCTTTTTCATAAATACGACACCCGACTTCTCGAGAACCCGTAAATGAAACGAAACGTGTTTGAGGAAGCTCCACCAAATAATCCCCGACTTCAGAGCCCCTACATGGAACGAAGTTTAATACACCCTGAGGTAACCCTGCTTCCTCCATTACTTCTACAAATTTCGCCGCAATGACAGGTGTGGCTTCAGCCGGTTTTAATAAAATAGTATTTCCCGTTACTATTGCAGCTGTAGCTGTACCTGCCATAATAGCAAGTGGGAAATTAAATGGAGAAATAATAATACCAACTCCAAGAGGAACATAATTATACTGATTATATTCACCATCGCGGCTTTTAACAGGTACACCGTCTTTTAATTGAATCACTTGACGTGCATAGTATTCTAAGAAGTCAATTGCTTCTGCTGTATCAGCGTCAGCTTCATTCCAAGGCTTTCCTGCTTCTTTTACCAGATAACTAGAAAATTCATGTTTTCTGCAACGCATAATAGCTGCCGCACGGAATAGAATATTTGCCCGATGTTCTGAGCTCCATTTTTTCCAGGATTCAAAAGCATTTGATGCAGATTGCATTGCATGCTCAATCAACTCTTTATTAGCTAATGAAATACTACCGATAACTTCTTTCGTATTAGCAGGATTCATTGAAAATGTTTTTTCCTCTGTTTCAATGCGTTCTGCATTGATAATTAATGGGTAATGCTTGCCAAGCTGTGTGTTTACATAGGCTAGTGAGTCTTGAAATTCTTTTTTGTTGGTATCTAATTAAAAATTGGAAAATGGTTCATGAGAGTATTGTAATACCATAAATATTCCTCCTAGTTATATACATGGTTGTATTTTGTAAAACTTTTATAGATTCTTAAACAAATAAGAATCTCTAAAAGTTAAAATTCGGGAGTTATTTTAGATAATATTTTTTAGTTTTTCTTTAATTCTTCGATAGTTTTGATAATACTATCTAATCCACCTTTTAATTGCTCTACAGTAGGCCAAGCGTATCCAATTCTAAAATGTCTATCACTCATTTCAAACCATCTACCTGCACCCACTAAAGTTCCATATTTTTCAAAAAGAACCTTATAGAATTCGTTTGTATCAATATCAATATCTAATTTTATTCTCGGAAAACAGATTACCCCGCCTTTTGGTTCAACCCATTCAAGATATTTTTGTTCTTCCATCCATTCTTTGACGATATTAAATTTTAATAAATTATCTTCTCTAGTACTTTCTAAGAACTTTTCTCTGTTTTTAAAAACATGATAAGCAATTTCTTCATCAAAAACAGAATTACATATAGATATTTGCTCTTTAGTTGCCAAGAATGCTTCTTTTAAATTACTGTCTTGAGTGGCAAGCCATCCCATTCTGATTCCTGGTAAACCATAAGCTTTTGATAACGATTCAACGCTAATTACTTTTGAGCTAAGGGATGCAGCAGTTGGCAATTTTTCTCCTAATGTTAAATCTCTGTATGTTTCATCAACTACTAAATAGCAATTATGCTCTTCGGCAATTTCAATAATTTTATTTAGCTTATCTTCAGAAATCATTACTCCTGTTGGGTTATGTGGATATGTAATACTTATTAGCTTTGTTTCCGGTGTAATTCGGCTCCTTAGCTCTTCTATATCCACATCAAAATTATTTTCAAATGTAAGATTTAGTAAATTAGTAGTGATTCCTAAAGACCGTGGAACCTCTATGTTAGTAGCGTAATTCGGCTTTACTACCAATATGTGGTCTCCCGGCATAAGAAGTGTAGAATGAATAATAAATAATGCTGCACAAGCTCCATTAGTAATTAACACCTGATTTGCATCCATATTGTAGTGTTCTTTTGCAATTATTTCTCTTAATTCTTTTTTTCCACTGTGATCACCATAAAATATAGTGAGATTATCAAACGTAAAATTTAAATCTTCATAGCGAAGATCGGCAATTGAACTCTCCGACAAATTATACTTGATGTTTTCGTATCCAAGTTCTTCAGGTGATTCTTTTTCAATAGTCATTCTTTTAAACCACATAGTAATCTCTCCCTTAAATTAAATAATCTGAATTTCCACTCTACCTAGGTAGATAGCATAGATAAAGTGAAGTAATGCTTTTTAAATCTTGATGCTTACAATTTATATTTAAACACATATTGTACTAATGAAAAGATACAGTTTGGGTTAGTTGAAATAGGACAGAATGATATTCAAATGAATCTATTACATCCATTTCTTTATTGAAATAAATATATATTCTATTAAATCATACTCATAATAATCCTTTTAAAATAACTAATAAAAAGGAATGTGTTTTATTTTAAATAGGGTCATTAATAATTTCCATTAATTCAATTTCAACAGTTCAGCAATAATATCAGAACTACTTGACATGAACAAAATAATTGCCAATCATAAAAAGAATTACAACAACAAGTTAACTGAACCAGGTATATTTTTTCTCCCGCAATATTAGTGGCAAAACAGATAATTGATCAAAGTCTAATCTTTTGTCGAGTTTCTTCTATTAATAAGGCCCTTTTCTTTCATGGCTTGAAGTTGTCGTCCTTCATTTTGATCTTTGCTGCTAACTCGTATTTATCCGAATTTACGAACATCCATTTTTTCACTCCTTCTTCTACTTTTCTCTCTCTTATTCTTTCAAAAGCGTTCGTAAAGTGTTTTTAAACTTTAACGAACGTTAAAACAAGAGAAGTTTATAAAAATACCCGTCCGTAAAAGTGTACTTTTACGGACGGGTTAGTTTGTATAAAAATAGTCCAATTTGCTTTCCGAAACTCGCGTGATAACAATAGACAAGGATCTAGCTTACTCTGTAGCTATTCCAGAGTTAACAGAAGTGAACTTTATTTATTAGTAGACATTCAGTGTACTGGTTTAGCTGACACCCGTCAGAAAGTGATTACATAATTCCTGCAAGTGGATCCGTTACAGGGATTGCTTCGGGCGCAACACTCGCCTCCACCTTATCCCCTTCTTTTCATTAGGCCAATCAGCTTCCAATGCTTTCCTTGTGCCTTTGCCCACTCAATATCTTATGGAGTAAAACTGCTGATTCCCTCACATGACACTTGATCTCGTTTTAATGGAATATTCATGTCCACATTGGCTTAAATAACAACCTTGTATTGGGCATCATATCCTTTTCCCGTGTCTTTTACAGACCTTTAATGCCTGATTTAAATCTAATCCTTCCGGATGATAAAGAGACCCTTTCATAGGATCAGAAATCGCCACAATCCTGCCATCAAACCCAATGCTACTTTGTAACGCTTTACCTTTATCTCTCGGAATTCCAGTTAATCCCTGGGCAACAATTCCAAATCCAAGTAATGCAATACGAAGTGTCATAATGCTTATTTCTAAAATGGACAGGCAGCCTAAAGTCTGCCCGAATGTATTTTTATTTAGATACTTGCATATTGGATTCAAGATGTGCTAACACTTGTTCCAATTCAGCAATGAGATCATCCGCATCTTCAATACCACAAGAAAGACGAACCAACCCTTCTGGAATTCCCATTCGGGAGGTAATACAAATGATCTTTATGTAAGTAAATCCAAAGATAACAAAACAGCCAAGCACTTTTTCGAAAAGTCCTTGGCTGTTTGTCACTCCACAATACCACGGTGCTTAAGTAACGATTAACTTCACCATCTCTTCAACCATTGAACAATTAAAAGAGAAAAGGATTACGCCTGTAGACGTTAATATTAGAGAAAAATTTCCCTAAGACAAATATAATTTTTTTCCTCCCTTTAGCTTATTTCATTTATTTTTTCAATAGAATCATTAAGATTATCTTTCTGTAAAGCTTCTTTTTTCTTTTCAATCCGAAGCTTATAATATAAATAGCAGATTACCATGAATGGAATACTACAATATAAACCCATACGTTGGTCCGGATCAAACGCCAAGCTAACTAGGACAGTAAGATTAAGAAGTAGGGCAAGTAATGGTAAGTAAGGATACAAAGGTGTTTTAAATTTCAATTCTTCTAGAGTCCCTCCTTTGGCTAAATACTGTTTCCGAAACGCAATCTGTGAGGCAGTAATGGCAATCCAGCTAACTATTGTCCCTAAACCTGCGGTGGAAATTAGCCATAGGAAAACCGTATTTTCTGCCACTAGGCCTGATAGTAGGGAAAGTGATGAGATGCTCATCGTCAGAAGCAGTGCGTTCATTGGCACTCCTTTCTTATTAAGTTTACCTAATTTTGAAACAGCCATGTTGTCTTGGGATAACGACCAAAGCATCCGAGTTGACGCATATACGCCAGAATTAGCAACAGATAGTAATGCTGTCAGAATAACAAAGTTCATAATATCCGATGCATAAGGAATTCCAATCTTATCAAATACTACAACGAAGGGACTCTGAATCACACCGGCTTCACTAGAAGGTATTATTCCTGATAAGACAAATATTGCAAGTACATAAAAGAAAAGTGTTCTCCACACTATAGCTCGAATTGATTTCGGAATGTTTTTTTCTGGATCTTCACTTTCCCCAGCTGCAATCCCAATTAACTCAGTTCCTTGAAATGCAAAGCTTACTGTAATCATTGTCATTAGAAAACCCGCAACTCCATTAGGTAACAAGCGAGATGTTGTAAAGTTAGAAAATAATGGTGCCTCCTGGCCATCCTTCATATCAATTAGACCGAACATAGCTGCTCCTCCGAGGATAACAAACAAAACAATAGCACTCACTTTTATGCTTGCAAACCAAAATTCTGTTTCAGCAAATGTTCGAGTAGAGAGCATATTTACCAAAAATAAAGCGCTTCCAAAAATTAAGCACCACATCCACACTGGAGAATCTGGAAACCACCGTTTCATCAATACTCCAGCTGATAGTAACTCCAATGCAATGGTTACAGCCCAACCCAACCAATAATTCCAGCCAACAGTAAATCCGATTGCTGGGCTAATGAAGCGAGAAGTGTAAACCTGGAAGGATCCAGCGACCGGCATTGCTACAGACAATTCACCTAGACAAAGCATCGTTAGATACATAATTAATCCACCTACCAAGTAGGCAAGTATTGCACCAATTGGTCCAGCTTGACTAACGGTATATCCAGAGCCGAGAAAGAGTCCAGTCCCGATAATTCCCCCTAGGGAAATCATGAACAAGTGCCTACCTTTCATGGTACGATTCAGTTCCATCTGTTGGTTATTATTTTTTATCATACAGCGCCTCCAAAATTAAGAATAACTACTTAAATTAAAGTTAACTAATATGGTTTGTCTTCATGTAACTATTTTTACACGCTCTTTTTATTTATTGATTATTGCAAGTTAATATAATCCTAGTATTAATTGACCTTGTAAATATTATTGAGATTTCAATCTCTTACAAGCTACGACTAACATCTCAATAGGCTTCGTCTACTACTAGATAGTAGCAATCTTGCTTTTGAGCAATTTCAATAATTTCATTCAGTTTAGCCACGGGAATTATTACTCCTGGTGGATACTTCAACTTCATAGTTATTCTCATACACGAGTTTCAATAAATTGGTGGTGATTCCTAAAGATCTGGGAACTTCAATGTTTATAGCATAGTTCGGCTTTACGTATGTGGTCACCCACCCCGCATAAGAAAAGTTGAGTGAATAATAAACAGTACTGCGCAGGCTCCGTGTATGATGAATTCCTTGAGTTCTTTTTTGGACATGATTACCATAAAATATGGTGAGGTTTTCAAAGGTAAAATTTAAGCCTGTGAAACGGCAGTCGGTGATTGAATACTTCAACGAATGATACTTTATTTTTGGGCATGCCAGCTCTTCAGGCAATTTCTGTTCATAGTCTTTCTCTTAATCTACATACGCATCTCTCCTTTAATTCAAATGATGACTTTACCTTATACTACCCGGAACTCTATTAAAGAGAAAAGGTAGATAGGATGCAGTTAGGTTCATTAACCATCAGAATGGTAATATTTATATTTAAACAGATATCTTACTATTGAAAAGATACAGTTTCCCTCTTGATAAATAGGACAAAATGGATTTTAATAATTGCAGATAACATTTGAAAAGTGATAGGCACTTTAGAATTGGGTATGCTTGGTCCACGGTAGGGCAACTAAAAGGCCGAAGAAAGTATAATTAAAACCATTGAAGAACTAACAAAATAGATTTTTGGATCCTAATTTTCGAGTCTCCATAGTTAACTATGGAGACTCGAGATTTTACATAAAGTTCTTTCCCTATCTCAAAGAATTTCATCTTATATTACTGTAAAGTCAGCCTCTTTGAATATCAGGTTATTTCATTAGAAGTTATATGATAATTTTTTTTATGCGTATAATTAAATTATAGATTTTCATTAATAATTGAAGCTATTAATTGAACACCCTCTTCGATGTCTTCTTCATTGATCCCACCAAAACCTATTAAAAAATCAGGACGTTCTCTTCCGATGGGGTTTATCCAATAACTTGCTGTTGAATATAAACCTATTCCAAGTTGATTAGCCTTTTCTATAATGCTTGATGCATGAACATTTAAGTTAGGAACTTCTATAACAACATGTAACCCCGCTCCTGCACCTTTAACAACTATTTGGTTTGATAAGTACTTATGCAATGCGTGTAGTAGCTTTTCCTGTTTACTCGCATAAAGTTTGCGCATTTTTTTTAGGTGTCTTGCCCAATGTCCATCTTTCATAAATATAATTAATGCTTCCTGTTGTATTTGCGAAACATTTGAATTATATAATGAAAATGTTTCCTTCCATATATTAAGCAAACGATATGGTAATACCATATAAGCCATACAAAATGAAGGAGCTAAGGACTTCGAAAATGTTCCCAAATATATTACCCTGTCATTCGTATCTAATCCTTGTAGGGAAGGAATAGGGTGCCCGTGAAAGCGGAATTCCCCATCATAGTCATCCTCTAATATAAAACCATCAATCTCATTAGCCCACTTTAACAGCTGTAGTCTTTTTTTTATCGGTAGGGTCATCCCAAACGGAAATTGATGTGAAGGTGTAATGAATACACACCGGGCATCACTTTCTTGTATCTTATTTACTTCTATCCCATCTTCCTCTAAAGGAATCGGTATTATTTCATACCCTGCATTTTGAAATACAATTCGGGCAGCATCATATCCAGGATCTTCAAATGCAATCTTCTTCCCATATTGATTAAGAAGTAATGTTAACATAGATAATATATTTTGAGTGCCTGAACCAATCACAACCTGATCAGCATTGCAACGTACACCTCGGGATTGATATAAAAAACGAACCAATTCTTCACGTAACAGAAGTTCTCCTTGAGGATCACCGTAATATTGCGAATTTGTCATACCCATGCTTAGTGATTTAGTTAATGCTCTACGCCAAAGTGGACCTGGAAAATGTTGTGCGTCGATCTTTCCATAGCGAAAATCATAAATTATATCCACCTCTGGCATGGTGCTACTATATTTACATTCAGGTAATATTTGTGGCTTCGAGAGGTCTATGGAATTTTTAACTTGCTTAATTAATTCCGGTTCTAAATCACAAACATACCATCCACTTTTTTCGCGACTAGTAATATAGCCTTCAGCTTGTAATTGTCTATAAGCGTTCTCTACAGTATTTTTATTGATTGTTAAACGTTGAGCTAGCTTACGAATGGAAGGCAATTTAGTTCCTTTTTCTAATCTATTTTCTTCAATTTCAAGTCGCAAGTAACTATAGATTTGTACATAAATAGGGTTATTTCGAGTATCGACTATATTTATTAATGGTGTAAGATCCATATAATAACACCTCAATCTTTCCAGTTTTAATTTCCTTCAAAGAAATAGTTTCTAATAGAGGTTTATTATCATAGTTAAGTGAATATTTTTATCGCTATTTCATGTTTTTAAAAGCAAGACGGGCCTGACATTATAATTTTAACGTGAGATTTGTACGCGCTTATCCATGACCCCAAGAACTTATTGTGGATTGGTTTCATTGATATGAGACTATATAGATAAAAGAGTACTGCGTCATCTCAAGCAAACAAAAGAAGACGATGAAACCTATATCATTTTTTCAAAAAAATCCTTGGATTTTAAAATATCTACAATGGCTTTAGATTTTGATAAAACATCTAACGAATTTTTAGTCATTGAGCAATTAAAAGAGAAAAAGATAATGCCTAATGGCGTTAAAATCAATCGAATACGGCACCTTAACAATTTAGCTGAATAAATCATCGTTTTTACCCCAAAACGTGGCACGTTCTTTGTTGGGAACCAAGCAGTATGAAACATCCACTTCTGGAAATTGTAACCAGGCGTATAAAAAAAGGACAATTGCACCAACTCAGGTGTAATTGTCCAATATAAAGTCAAATTCACACATGAACTATTTGGAATATCATCTAGGTTACATCCATCAATTCTGTTTTTGCACCATAACCTTATTTTTTCATTACTTTCTATTTTAATTCTTGATTTAAGAGAACCTCTTTATTGGTTCCTAATTCGATTGTAGATTCTGACGGTATCCATAAACCAGTATTTTCATTTACACCTTGTAGGACAAATTTTGGATTTGCTTTACCCATTTGTTCTACAGCTTTTTTAGAAACTTTACCAAAATCACCACTACTTAAATGATTGACAATCATTCCAAGCTTTATCCCATTTAATTCAGTGAAATTACCATAGTCGGAATTACTATCTCCTGCTATAAATATAGGGTCTTTACCACCTTTTTTAATTGCAATTTTGCTTCTAATGAGATCTGGTTTCCCCTCACGATAAGTAAATGGATAACCATTTTTGTACATTGGTTCAAATTGTTTTTGATCATTTTTTTCCAATCTTAAGCCGAATACGTGATTTTTTGGAATGTTATACCCAAATTCTGGACTTGAAGCAATAGCCTCTACAACAGGTTCAAATCCGGCAGACACCACATAAACATCAATCTTATTACTTTTGAAAGTATGCATTAGATTTGAAATTTCAGGTGCTAATCTCATACCATCTGTATAAGATATACTTACTACCCCAGTATCTCCCTTCATGGATACAGGGCTAGTCAGGTTAACATCTGTAATCCCTACCTGTAAGCTATGACGATGTGAATTTATCGCTAATTTAGATACTTCAGATTTTGTCATATTTGCAACAAAGAAAATCTCCCATGGGTAAGCAACTTCTGCTCCGTATGTTTCATTAATAGCTTGATAAAGGAAATACAATTTTATTTTAAAATCTTTAAATTCGTTTGTTTGATGAATTTTCTCTAATGGTTGATTACCTTTAAGTCCACTATAATGATTATATAGATACTTATAATCTCTGTTTAAATCCCTGGTAATTTTTTCTAATGTAATTTGCTCTCCGTTATTATTTTTTACCTCTCCCGAAAAAGGACCATTTGGCACAGTTAATTTAATAACCTTGGCAAATTCACTCGGAGTTAATTTATACGCTAACTGATCTATTTGATAGATAAAAAATTTATCCGTTACATCATTTATTATACTAGTGTCATCCCAGTCGAAGACGGCATAAGGTGCGTTATTCGAATTGTATTTCGGACCATTTTCCCCATAATTGTTAATCAATTGTTGAACCGAATTATAAGTATTAGGTGCCCACTTTCCCTTGTCTAACACTTGAACAGCCGTTCCTTTTTCATCGTTATCCTTTCCTTTTGCAGATACATGTTTTTTAGGTGTAGATACTGCCATACTAATTATTGCTAACAACATAACAATTGTAGTTAATAGAGTTATAACATTTCTTAATTTTATAAGAGACATAGATATACATTCTCCTTAATAAATTAGTATCTTTGTAATTTAAATATTAAATTTGTTTTTCAACCATGAGTTATGATGCTACTCCAAATAATATTAATTCAATCTCTGGTTGGACTGACTCCCCCTTGATGAAATTGTCCTTTTTCAGCATATACATCACCGCCAATCCACAGATGATCTGTTTGGCTGTTCAAAACTGTTTTGAATCCTCATACTATCATGAAATAAGACTTGCCTCTTAAAAATCCGGTGATCTTGCTTCACTATTTATTCAAATATTTCTGTTGTCTAAGTTGCATCCTTCTGGTTTGCTTTCCACTATTTTTAAACCTGATTATTATCGACCGGAATGAGTCAAGGTTTAGATAAATTAAAGACCGCAAAGCTTTCTTGAAGAAGTGCTTGCAGCCTTTTTGTCACTAGTTTTACTGAAAATAAAGCTTTGAATCCACTGCAAGATACAGATACATCCATTGACCTTTTACTTTGAAATACGTTTCATCGACGTTCAAGGAGTCATTACTTATGATTACGCCCGTACTCTTTCATCTAATTCAGGTTCATTTTGATGAACCCACGCATAATGTTTTGTGAGCCATCGATAAGCCGCGTTCTTCCATCGTCACCACTAATATACGAAAGCTAAAGTAGTACCGCAGATACCATCTCTATGTTCACAAAATTATGTCAGCCAGAACCCTTTTTTATATGCTGCCAATCAATTTCAATATTTCCTCTTATTCTTTGAATAAGACTTAAAACTAATTGCTGTTCTTCTATATTAATACTCTGTAGAGCTGATGCATTGAAGTGTTTCTCTTTTTTTTCTATCAGTTTATATAATTCTTTACCTTTTTCTGTAGGGAATAGTTTTTTTATTTTTCGGTTCTCCTTATCACCTACTTTTTTTATAAATTCATTTATTTCTAACTTTTTAATAGCGCGAGCTGCTGTAGTTCTGTCTACTTTAATCATTTCAGCTATCTTTTCTTGAATCATTCCAGGGTGTTCACAGATTTGAATGAGATACAAGTACTGTCCCCTAGAAAGTTGAAAATCTTTATATCCTATATTGCTGAGTGTATCTAAGCATCTTGCAATAACTTTAATCTCTTCAATAATTCTATCCATAATTCTTCCCCACTTATTTTTTCAAAATAGGAGTATAAGGAGCGTCATCTAGAATTGCTTCTCTCTTTTATCCAAAATAAGTATCTAATAAGACGTTTTTAATGCTAAATGTCTATGAAACTTGAGATTTTTTAATTCTGAAGTTCCTTTTAACAAGTTATTAGCTTATTGTCTTTTCATACTTTGCTAATTTTGCTAATGCTATATCAAGCTTAATACTTTATCGATTTGTTCTTTGGTAACTGTTAAAAGAGGAACCTTTGAATAACCTGTATTAGGATTAATAATTTCAATTTTAATCATTAATCCTAATACAGGAATACGCCTATTTTAGGCTTTTCTAATACCAAATAAATTCTTTTCTTTGTTTTATCTCAAGAGTTGCTAACGCATCTGACAAATCTAATGATTTTGGCCATTGCACAAATTAAACTAATATTTTAAATTTCTTTATAATAATTTCAAACCTAAATTATTTAAATGTTCGAAGGTATTCTGATACTTTTTGAAGCCCCTGTTCTAATACTTCCGTTTTGCAGGCGTAACCGATTCGAACATGACTTTCAATATCAAAACAAGAACCAGGCGTGAGGAATGCACCGTTTGCTTTGAAGAGACCAATACAAAAATCTTCTGAAGAAACGGGGAGATCATATTTAAGCATAGCAGTTGTACCAGCACGTGGTTTAACATATGAAATTAAAGGTTCTTTTTCTACCCATGCGTCTAAAATAGTTAAATTTTCTTTAATAATTTTACGATTTCGATCTAAAATTTTGTCATAATTCTTCAATGCATGGACTGCCAAAATATCATCTAACATACCACAACTTATTGTTGTATAATCACGATGTCTAAAACACTCGTAAATTACTTCTTTTGGTCCAGCTATCCACCCAAGACGTAAACCCGCTAATGAGAGCACTTTTGACATACTAGATGTACTTATACCTTTTTCGTATAAATCTACAATAGATGGAACTACTAAATCGTCTTCTTGTAATAACTTACGATATACTTCATCACAAAGGATATAAGCATCATAAGAACGAGCAATCTCTACAATCTCTTCAAGCATTTCTTTTTCGATAATAGCGCCTGATGGATTGTTTGGATTATTAATTATTATCATTTTTGTTTTTTCATTTACTAAGGATTTCAACTCATTTAAATCCGGTAAATAATTATTTTCTTCTCGTAAAGGTAATAAGTCTACAGTTGCGCCAAATGATGTAGGAACTTCATATAATTGTTGATACGTCGGATGGACAGCAACTACATGATCGCCTGGTTGGATAAGAGAATAAAGTAATAAAAAGTTTGCACCAATGGCACCATTTGTTACTAGTACATTATCAGCATCAAGAGATTGATACTGATTTGATACTAATGTTCTAAAGTCTAGAGAGCCCTCAATATGCCCATACGTTAATTTGTTCTTGCCCAAATCAACGAGAAATTTCTCTGGATCTGTTCCATCAATTGAGATTAATTCGTTTACTGTTAGCGACTCTACACAAGTCTCTGCAATATTGTACACAGCTTCCACTTCGTATTCATTCATCCATTGTTCTACTGCAAATGTTTTAATATTCATAATAAATCTCCTTTGTATATATATTAAAGTGTTGTAATAAGACCGAGTTTCTTTTCAGTTGCTTGTTCTAAAAGATAGTTAGCTGTTAATAAATCTTGTAAAGATATTCCCGTACTATCAAAAATCGTAATATCTTCATTAGAAACACGACCGGCAACTTTACCTAAAATCACACTTCCTATTTCATCCTCAATTTGAATGGTTGCAATAAGTCCTTTTTTATACGGAACTTCAGTCTCACCTACACTAATGGCTTGACCTACATCGTCTACAAACACTCTTGCGTTAACAAAAAGGTTTTCATCGATTTCTTGCTTCCCTTCCATATCTGCACCTATACATGATATATGCGTACCTGGTTTCACCCATTCTTTTTTAATTATAGGTTTACGAGCTGGAGTTGCGGTAATAATGATGTCAGCTTGTTCTGTTGCTTGTTGAATATCTTGTGTTGCTTCAAATGAAATGTTGATTCGTTGAAGCATATGATTATAAAATTCTTCTTCTAGATCTTTATAAGGAGCAAGAAGTTCCAATAATTTATCCTTTATCGATTCACAAAAATCATTAGCATGTTCAAAAGAATTAGCGTTGTAAACAGTTACTTTTTTGATATTCTCCATATTCATCAAGGTAGCTATAATTTGGAAAGGTCCTAAATGCCCTGAACCAACCAAAACGAGATGCTCTGAATCTTTTCTTGCCAAATATTTGGCTCCTATACCTCCAGCAGCTCCAGTGCGCATCATAGTAATAAACTCACCACTCATGATGCCTAGAGGGGCTCCTGTACGACTATCCAGCACTAGAACTGTCCCTACAACGGCCGGAAGGTTTTTAGAAGGATTGTCCCCAAACCATGAAACTAATTTTAAGCCAAAGATATTTGCACCTACTAATTCTCCTGACTTAATATCCATATCTGCTTTACCTGGTTCAAACTCATGAAATACCATCGGAAATAAAGAAGCCTCGTCTTTCTCCTTCAACGTATAGGCTCTTTCGACCAACTCTATTACAGTTCTCATGTCTAATAACTCTTTAATATTTTCTTGATTTAAAACTCTAAATGGGAACAATATTATTCCTCCTTTAATTTTTTTTTCTTCAAAGCAGTTGCCACTACTAAGTTCCAATTAAATCTATCACAGCATAAACAAACGGAAAAATTAATTAATTTAATAGTATCTATTAAAAAAACTTAGTGATTAAGCATTCCTTATAAAAAAGGCCCAGCATATTCTTATTGAATATACATGAGCCTCTTGTTCCTTATAATTAACCATTTATTTTTTGATGAAATGCATTAATGCAGTCATTCAAAGTAAAGGAACCCCCGCAACGAAAAGATTTATGAAGATTCTGAATTAAACTGATTCTGTAATTTGGGACCTATAAATCTATAGTTAGCTAATATATAACCAAGAAACACACCTTGTACAGAAGTCGCCTTGCCATCGGATTCGTAGAAACAAAGCTGCACGTAGAAAGTTATTTCAATCATAATAAATAATAAAACTGTAAGAACGAGCAATTCAACTATAAGGAGTTATACCTGAACCCATTGTTTAAATAATTAAAATTTATTGTATCCCCGTTCAGTAAATGAGTTTATTTTTAACTAAATGACTGTAAACCTGACTATAAAGAGTTTAAACGACTCTAACATGATCCTAATTTAAATCATTCTTTTGATTTTCAATGTTAATCCTAACATTTTTGCCTTCATATTCATCTTCTGATAGTATGAATATCATCTAAATTGTGCCCGCAATAAATTTATCACAGGTTAAAATAGAGATAAAATGAATTAATTTAATGGTAACCATAGAAAAACTTAATACTGTTAAATGCAAAATTATATCTATTTTTTCAGGTATGAAAGGAAAAAGTATGGAGCTTAGAAACTTGAAAACTTTCCAGGTTGTTGCCCAACACCTGAATATGACAAAAGCAGCTAAAATTTTAGGATACACACAACCAACTATTACGCTACAAATTCAAGTATTAGAAAGAGAACTTGGTCATTCACTTTTTACACGCATTGGAAAAAATACTTTTTTAACTCCCGCAGGTAAAAAGTTACAAAAACATACAGATAAGTTATTTAATGTTGTGGAGGAATTAGAAAGAGACCTGGAGGAATTGAATGGTCCATCTGGAAGACTCTCTATTGCAGCATCTGAATATTATTGTAGTCACTACCTATCAATTTTGGTAAATGCCTATATAAACCTTCATCCACAAGTTAAATTAAAACTTATACCTTCCAATAGTCTGGACGTTATTGAAAAGATCCTTAGTAATGAAGCAGATATAGGAATTATTGCATGTGAATGTAACCATAAAGATATTGAAAGTCATGTTCTTGGTGAAGAAAGGGCAGTACTAGTAGTTGCTGCAGAAATTTTAAAAGATAACACTAAAGAAAAAATATTAGAAAAATATCCTTTTCTAGCATTTCATGGAAACTGTAGCTTTGATACACTAATTAATCAATGCTTTTCCGAGATGAATTATAGACCGGCGTCTATCATTGAATTCGGTGGAAGTGATGAAACCATTAGACGTGCTGTACTCAATCAAACAGGGATTGCTTTACTTGGGGAAAATGTCATTAAAGAAGAACTTGCCAACGGATTACTCGTTCCTTTACATTATTGTACTCAAACGATTGAAACATCTTTAATTTATTTAAAAACGCGAACAGAAGGAGCTACTATTAATTCCTTTAGTGACCTATTAAAAGATGCTTGGGTAGCTACAACATAGTAAAGAATGACCCTTGCTTTCTAACCATAGTAAACAAAAAGTCCTCTATAATATCATTTGATATTATTCAGGACTTTTTGTTTTGTTTACTACTGTTGAATATTCTTTAGTAAATACTATCTTTTCAACTAATGTTTCAAATCGGACTATTCTTCATAATTTAGTACAAGTCCTATGAATAAGTTTATTGCAGTCTCTAGAACGTCCTCATCTATGTCAAATTTGGGGTGATGATGTGGATAAGCGCTCTTTTCCCCTCCGGTTCCTACAAAAATAAAAGCCCCTTTTCTTTTTTCTAAATAACAAGAAAAGTCCTCCGATGCCATAGTAGGATCTACGTGAACTAAAAC
This sequence comes from Peribacillus sp. P4_D6, assembly GCF_056401795.1. Classification (NCBI taxonomy): domain Bacteria; kingdom Bacillati; phylum Bacillota; class Bacilli; order Caryophanales; family Bacillaceae; genus Peribacillus; species Peribacillus sp. P4_D6. The sequence continues at coordinate 4,518 of NZ_JBFUIQ010000048.1, read as the reverse complement.
TTCTGTCCCAAACACTTTTTTGACTGTCTTTCCCACAAAATGGCTCATTTCTTTATCATTCATCACAGGAGATAATCCCCCGAACAATTCTAAACTTCCCTTCGCTCCAAAACTATTACAAATTCCTTCAATAACTTTCTTCATTTCACTACAAATATAATGTCTTGTATCATTTGATAAAGTTCGTATTGCCCCATACATGGATACCTTGGTAGGAATGATATTGTAAGAAGTTCCTGCTTCCATTTTCCCAACAGAAATAACAGCTGGATTCAATGGATCAATTCTTCTACTTATAATAGATTGAAGGGCTCCTATAATATGACTTGATATATAAACAGAATCTACTGTTTCATGAGGTGAAGCACCATGTCCCCCCATTCCTTCGATCGTTATACGGAAATCATCTACTGACGCCATCATCGCACCAGAGCGTATTCCAATCTTTCCCTTCTGAAGGGGTTGCCACAAGTGAATTCCAAAAATCATATCGACTTCATTTAATACCCCTTGTCGTATTAAAGATTCAGCACCACTAGGAGACATTTCTTCTGAGGATTGAAAAATAAAAACGATATTTGGTTTTACTTCCCTTTTATGTTCCGACAACCACTTGGCTACCGCCAATAACACGGCCATATGTCCATCATGTCCACAAACGTGAGAAACTCCAGGTTTTTGTGAAATATAACTTTTTTCACCCTCTTCTTCAACAGGGAGTGCATCCATGTCGGCTCTTAGGGCAATAGTTGTGCTACCTTCTGTACCTTTAAGATATCCTACTATGCTCGGAGGTTCATAATTTAATATTTCTATATTCAACTTGTCCAAAAGCTGTTTAATATATTTACGTGTTTCAAATTCTTCGCCAGATAATTCGGGATACTGATGAAAATATCTCCTATGTTCAATTGCCCATTTTGTTAATTTATTCAATTCAGCTGTGTCCATTTTTATTCCCCCTAGTAACTAATTTAAATTCCGATTCGCTTAAAATAGAATACTCGTTATTGTTAAATTGTATATAAATCGATGTAATACAACTAATTAAAAGGTTTTATGGTTGTAATTGAAGTTTCTTATAGTTAGTAAACAGCTTTAATTAAATTAGAACTTTAAGGAAAATCAATAAATTTACTGTTTCATTTATAAAACGAAAAAAACAATACTATTAATTTATCAAATTGTAACTATAGGATTTTTCAATTTGTTAAATAAACAGAATAATTCTAATATTTTAATAACAGATGAAACAAAAGTAATGTGATGAATTTAAAGAGAGGGAGGAAATAACTTGGTTCAATTACAACAGAAAATAGAAGAGGTGAAGAGTGAAAAAACAAATAGCAGCAAAACAATCAATGTATTTGTTTTGCTGCTATTCGTACTATTGGTTGCCACTATACTAACCCACATTATTCCGGCAGGAGAGTATGAAAGGGTTGAACAAAACGGACGTGAAATAGTAGATGCAGGATCCTTTACCAGAATAGATCAATCACCCGTTCAATTCTTTAGTTATTTCAAAGCCATACACACCGGGATGGTGGAAGCAGCCGATATCATCTTTTTTGTTTTTATTATTGGAGGTACCTTCGGAGTCCTTACAGCTACCGGTACAATCGAGACTTTAATGGTAGTTATGTCAAGAAAGTTCGCTAACAAGGAGAAATGGTTAATTCCCGTTATGATGTTATTCTTTGCATTGGGAGGGTCTCTTATGGGAATGGCTGAAGAAACCCTAGCCTATATTCCAATTCTTATTCCTCTTGCTATCGCTCTAGGATTTGATGTATTTACTGGAACAGCCATCGTATTAATAGGAGCTTCAATTGGTTTTACAACTGCAGTCATGAACCCTTTTACCGTTGGCATTGCCCAAGGAATCGCTGGCCTTCCACTTTTCTCTGGAATCACATATCGGATTTTATTATTTATTGTTATGTATGTAGTAGGGGTTGGATTTGTTTACAGACATGCCATGAAAGTCAAAAAAGACCGTTCTATTGGGTATTTTGGCGGTTATCAGGATATAAACTTAGAGCAAATACTGAACTCGCCTGTTATTTTTGAAAGAAGACATAAATGGGTTCTCTTTTGTTTTTTACTTAATTTCATCTTTTTAGCATTTGGTGTAATCAAATTTCATTGGTATATTACAGAAATTGCAGCTCTCTTTATTGTACTAGCAATTCTCATAGGTCTGGTCGGCAGACTTTCAGCAGATCAAATCGTTCATTCTTTTATGAAAGGTTCAGCGGGATTAATTACAGGAGCCCTAGTTATTGGAGTATCGAGAGCAATATTAATCGTTCTAGAACAAGGACATATCATCGATACGATTTTACATAATACTTCCTCTGTACTTCAACTTGTTCCTTCTGTTTTTAGTGCTGGAGGAATGTTTATACTCCAAGTTCTTATTCACTTTGTAGTTCCATCTGGAAGTGGACAAGCTGCTTTAACTATGCCAATTATGGGACCTTTGGCAGATTTAATCGGGGTTACTAGACAGACAACTGTACTTTCATTTTCCATAGCAGATGGAATTGGAAATATTATTTTTCCAACATCAGGATATTTCATGGCGGCTATAACCTTAGCAGGTATTCCTTGGGTACGTTGGGCAAAATGGGTCTGGCCACTGATTCTAATTCAATATGGAATAGGGATTATAGCTGTAATTATAGCTCATTTGATTAGGTACGGGCCTTTTTAACACACCTAGGATCAATTAACTCCTATTATTTTATATATAACATTTTTTATAAATTATCAAACTCTCAGAAAGCTTGATCCTAATAAGGATTGGGCTTTCTGTTTTAGATACATATTCGCATAGGTTAATAATAGTTAACTTTCTCCAAACCTACTCTCCAGAGGACTTAGCTGAGGTGAGAGTTGTAGCTAGTATTGCCCCGTCATCCTCAATGAGTATGAGAAACGACTTTGAAGATGGGAAAGTCCCCATTATAAAGGGCAGTCGGCTTTCTGTTTTCACTACAATACCAAACGGCAACAACTATGAATATTCAGTAGAGTTAACAGAATAAATGTCAAAGCACTTCAACAAAAAGAAGCAACAGATTGTATATCTGTTGCTTCTTTTTGTATGATTTGGCCCTATTGCTCTTAATGGTTAATTCTTCAATATTTTTCAGGTTATTTAAATTCTTTTTTTTCTTTTGCAGTACTTCTTATTCTAATACAACAACTTTAATTCATGTGATGAACAGTATTATTAACTTCTTCCCTGTTACTCTTCCTTGCCTGCTGCCATATTCATGTTCGCTTCGACATTCTCCTGGTTGATGGTGGTAAATGGTAAATTGCGCTTTCCCGAGAAATTCTCTTGCAAGTCTTTGACATCAATTCCCGAAGATGCTTTTAATGACTCCTGCAAGGTTGCCATTAAATCCGTTGCATATCCAGTCACTATATTAGCCCCGCCATTCGCACCGCTTCCACCTGTGTCCACTACAGTAATCTTGTCGATATTACTAAGCGGGCTTGCCACTTGTTTTGCATATTCCGGCAGCATTTTCAAAATCATGTCCATTACAGCGGCTTGCCCGAACTGTTCAAAAGCTTCAGCTATTTTCTGCTTGGCTTCTGCTTCTGCTTCTGCTACCCCTTTTAACCTGATGATTTCCGCTTCTGTCGTACCTTGTGCCCTTTGGGCGTCCGCTTTAGCAAGACCCGTCCATGCGAACGCGTTCCGCTTCCGCTTTTGCCATGGCTTCAATTTTATACTTATCGGCATCCGCTTCTGTAATCTGTTTCATCTTGTTGGCAGAGGCTGCCTGCTCTACCGCATATCGGTCGGCATCGGCCTTTTTCTTCACTTCTGAATCATATTGCTTTTCACGGCGAAGGATTTCTTTTTCCTCCAGCTCAATTTGCTTCTGCCGTTCGATGATCCTGATTTGCATTTCCTGTTCGGTTACATCCTGCTTAGATCTAGCCGTTTCAAGATCGTAAGCTTGGTCAGCTCGTGCTTTGGCAATATCCTGCTCGCGACGGAATTCCGCAACCTTTAGCTTATTGATTTTTTCGGCTTCCGCAATTTCTGTTGCCCTTTCAAGTTCAGCTCGCTGTGCTTCCTTCGATGCTTCGGCTCGCTTGATTCGCGTTTCTTTTTCTGCTTCTGCGGTAGCTATATCGGCATCCCTCTTATTCTTGGCTTACCGAGGGATTCAAGATATCCATTTTTGTCACGAACATCTTTTATTGTGAATGATACGATGATGAGTCCCATTTTAGCTAAATCCTGCAAGGCTACCCTCTGTACTTCCTGGGAAAACTTTTCACGGTTTTTATAAATTTCCACGACGGTCATCGAACCAAGGATGGAGCGAAGATGCCCCTCCAATACTTCCCGCGCTTCCTGTTCACGGTCATCTTTCGATTTACCAAGGAATTGCTCTGCAGCTGTGGCTATATCGGTGATTGAACCGCCAATCTTGATAATCGATACACCATCTGCCATGACCGGAACTCCCTGTTCTGTGTATTATC